>NZ_LGCW01000285.1:0-52963 GCF_001279365.1 Streptomyces sp. NRRL F-5755
CATGCTCACCGCACTGCGCGACCTGGTCGCCTCGGTGGAACTGCGCGGAGACACCCGCCGCAACTACTCCAACCTGCTCAGCGGCATCACCAGCCTGCCCGTCGCCCTGCGGGCGGAGTAGCGCGGCGGCGTAGGGGCGTTCCCACCCTCAGATCACCAGTAGAGGCACCGAGAGGTATCGGGGAGAGGATGAGCGTGAGCGCGTCGGCGGGCAGTGGCAGTGAGCTGAGCGATGAACAACTGGCGGTACGGCAGGCCGAGTTGCAGGCCGAGGCCGATGCGGTGAGTGCCGATCTGGGGCTGGTGCGGCTGTTGTCGGAGCAGGGGGAGGCCGTCCGGGTGGGGAGCGCGGCGCTGGGGCTGATGGTGGTGCCGGATCTCGACATCACGGTGATCTGCCCGGAGCTGACGGACCGCACGAAACGGGCGGTGGCCGGGATCGGGGCCCAATTGGCCGTGCACGACCGCGTGCGGCAGGTGTGCTTCCGCGACGACACCGGGCACTGGAACACCGATCCCGGCTATCTGGACGGGCTGTACCTCAAGGTCGACTGCCGCTCCGCGGCCGGACGGGGGTGGACCCTCGACATCTGGTTCGTGGACGAGCCCGACCGCCAGCCCGACCTGGCACATGTCCGTACCCTGCCGCCACGACTCACGGACGCCCATCGGGCACGCATCCTGCGGATCAAACAGGCACTGGCCCAGCGGCCCGACGGCGACGGGCGGGTGCCCAGTTACGAAGTCTACCGAGCGGTGCTGGACGGCGGAGTCACGACGGCCGAGGAGTTCGACCGGTGGTACGACCGCCCGTAGGCGTTGGACGGTGACGGCGGGGCGCCGGGAGGCGGAGCCGGGTGCGTCCGGTCCCGCCTCTCCGCGGTCCCGGCCGTCCGTCACCCGAGGGTTGGAGGCCCTTCGGCGAGCGGCGGTAGCCGTTGACGGGGAAGTAGTCCTCGGCCGTTGCTTCGCCCGCGTCGTACGGTTCGAGGCGGACGGCGAGCCCGGCTACTTGCCCCGGGCGGAGTGGCTGGAAACCATCGGTGGCCGTCGGATGCTGCTGTGTTCAGCGGTGGCCGAACGTGGCGCCGACTACTGGGGTCTGGCCTCCGTCTCCCCCGCCGCCCCCGACCCGGCCGTACGAGGACGGCATGGGCACCGGTGTGCGGTCGGCGGCGCGACCGATCATGGCGCCGACGCTACGAGGGCGGCCGCAGGTGCGGGAGGGTGCGCTGCGCCCACCCGGAGTGCGGGGCTGACGGCCCCGGCAGCGCACCCACGCCCTGAGCTACGCGAGGACTTCAGTGTGACGGCCATGGAACGCGAGAACGAGCTGGGTGACTACCTGCGCGCCCGGCGCGCCCGCAGCACCTGCTCGGACGGGTGCCGCTCACGGCCCTGCTCCAGGCGGACGTAGTAGTCCGTGCTCACCCCGGCCAGAAACGCCACCTCGTCGCGCCGCAGCCCCGGCACCCGCCGGGACCCGTCATCGGGCAGACCGGCATCCGCCGGGACACTGCGGCTGGACGACGCGGCGGCCGCCCATCTGTTCCGGCTGGGCAGGTCCGTCTTCGGAACGGCGGCTGCCGCGACGGCCGTGGCTCCGGAGTTGCTGAGGCTGATGGACGGCATGCGCGAGGTGCCGGCCTTCGTGGTCGGGGCGGCACAGGACGTACTGGCGGCCAACGCGATGGCGAGAGAGTTGTACGACGGTTTCGCCCGGTACGACAACCTGCTGCGGATGATCTTCCTCGCCCCCTACGCGCGCGAGTTCTACGCCGACTGGGACCGCGCGGCGCGGATCGCGGTGGACAACCTGCGGGCGTCCTCATCACAGTTCCCCAAGGACGAGCGGATCGAGCGGATCGTCGGCGAACTGAGCGTGCGCAGCCCCGCGTTCATCGGCCTGTGGGCGCGCTACGAGGTCCGACCCCGTACGCACGAGGACAAGCACTTCCGGCACCCGCAGGTGGGAGAGATCCGCCTGCACTTCGAGGCACTCGCCGTCACCAGCGCCCCCGGACAGCACCTGTCCGTCTACAGCGCGGAACCCGGCAGCGTCGGCACCGACGCCCTGGTCCGGCTCCGCCGACTGTCCGAGCCGGAAACGGCCTGGGCGGACCGGGCCGCTCCCGCAGAGGAGGAAGAACTCCGAGCAGTTCCAGCAGCGACGGGCCTTGCGCCGCTACTGCACCTGGCTGCCCCTGGCTGCCCGCGGCACGAGGCGCCGTCATCGCGGACCGCTCCGTGTAAGGGCGCCCGGGTGTCGGCCGCATCCAACCGCACTATCCCCGAGGTGATCGGTGCGTACCAGCGCTTTCATGGAGGCACCCGCCCCATAACGGACGGCTGGTCCGGCGCCCGGCCTGTTCCGGCTCTATTGCCGGAGGTCCCAGATCGCGGCCTGTTGCCGCTTCACCTCTTCGATACGGTCTGCCGGGAGGAAATTGCGGAAGAGGCCGGACTCCCCCTCCGCGACTTTCACGAAGAGTTCGACGATCTCCTCGGGGTCCTTCTGGCTCTCCCCGGTCATCTCGCCGTAGTCGTCGGCGAGCCGGACCTCGACACCGAGATCGGTGGTGAAGTGCTCGGCGCTGATGGACTTCTCACGCTCGAACCAGACGCGTAGCGCGTCGCCCATCCGGTCGTTGAAACCGGTCCGGTACGGGCCCGGGTTGATGGTGCACACCTGGACGCCCAGTGGTTTCAGCTCGTCGTGCATCGCCTGGGCGATCGACTCGATGGCGTACTTCGACGCGCAGTACGGGCCGAGATACGGATTGGTCGTCAGGCCCGCGATGGACGACAGCCAGACGATGCGGCCGTTACCGCGTTCCACCATCTGCCGGGCGAATCCCTGGGCCAGGGCGAGATGGCCGAACACATTCACCTCGAAGACCCGCCGGACCAGTTCCAGGGGAATCTCGGTCAGCGGGCCCATTTCTCCGACGGCCGCATTGTTGAACAGCACGTCCACGTCCCAGGCGTGTGCCTGGCTGCGGTGCAGCGCATCGGTGACGTCGAGGTTCTCCACCTGGAGCCGGATACCGCGCCGGTCCGCTTCCTCGATCAGCCCGGTCATCTGCGGGCGGTTCTCGGCCGCCGCGATGACATGGTGACCGCGTTCGGCGAGACGCAGGGCAGCGTCACGGCCGAAGCCGGAACCCGCGCCGGTAATGAGAATGCGCTTGCCGCCTGCCACGGCAATCTCCTTTCCGGGGGCTGACCGGTTCACGGCGGTCAGCCTCGGCCCATTCGACGACTCGGCACAGACAGTAGCCGAATGAATACTGGTTCCGCGTGAACCCCTCAATGGAAGCGCGGCCCACTGCGGTCGGCCATGGAGTCGCCGATGGCACGAGGTCCGCGTCGGCACACCGACGTCCCAGGGCGGCCCCCGACGCCCGGCCGGCGAACTGGAACACGCATGGCAGCACTGGGAAAAGTTCGGCTCACCCGAGAAGCACCGGAATTCTTACTCCAGATCGGCAAGGAGGCCATCCAGAGCCTTCTTGAGGGCTGCCGCGTTGGCCGGATCGAACCAGTTGGTACGGATGCGCTCGTTGTTCCCCTTGGGCGTTTCGTGGTCGGCGGCGAGTTGGCGCAGAGGGCGGGTCTCATCGCTCAGGGATCGGCCGACGTTCTGGAAGAGACCTCGCACGTACCGGTCGGCGGCGTCGGCGGCGATGCCGTGGCCGGTGGCCCACGAGGTGAGCGTGGCGAGGTAGGCGTAGTGGGCGGTGAGCGTCCCGGTCAGTGCGGAGAAGACGTTGAAGGCGCCCTCGTCCGCGACGGGGAGCACTCCGCCCAACCGTTCGAAGAGAGCGTCCACCACCGGGTGCGCAGGGCAGGTCACCGTGACGGAGCGGCGCTCGCGCACGGCCGGCAGCGGGATGGCGCGAACGATCGGGGCACTGGTGGCGAGGGTTCGGCGCAGGTCGTCGGTGGCGACGCCGGCCATCAGGTTGACCACGGTCTTGTCGTCGTCCACCTTCAGCCCGGCGAATGCCTCGTGCTGGTCCTGGCGGCGCACGGCGATGATCACCACCTCGGACCAGTCCAGCACCTCCTGGTTGTCGGCGCACACATGGACCCCCTCGAAGCGCTCGGACAGTTCGGCGGCGGTGCGGGCCCCCCGGGGAGAGAGGAAGACGTCTGGCGACGCACCGCCCCCGTTGCGCAGGCCCTCGACGATGGCCCGGCCGATCTCGCCCACTCCGATGATGCCGATGCGCTGCACTGTGTCTTCCTCCATGGTGTGTGGTGGTCGTGACCTGTGTTGGTGCGGATCTGTACGGACGCGGGGGTTGCCGTCGGCTCCTCGCGTGCGGCACCGCTTGCCTGCCTCGACACCCCAGGCTGTCATGAACCAGGCAAGGAGGCCGAGCGCTCCGATGACGGATGACACGACCGGGTAAGTGGTGACGGCCGGGTCAACCCGCGCCTGGGGCGGCTGGGGCAGGCGACCCGGGCGTGGTCGGCCGGGAGACGGGCGGTGCCGCGGTCGAGCAACGTGGCGATCGTCGCGAGACAGCGAGCGCAAGGCCCGCGTACATCGCTCCGGGCAATCCTCGGGCACAGGCTGGGTCGTCATCGACATGCTTCTCTCCTCGTCGGTCGATCAGGGCGATGCCGTGGTTGCTGTATCGGGCGACTGGGCCCCGGCGTCGGGGACGGCGGCGGTCAGGTGCAGGCCGAGGACGGCCAGGTCGTCGCGCAAGTGGAGGTGGCGGGAACTGCCGGGGATGGGAATGACATCGCTGCCGCGGGTGAGGAGCCAGGCGAATGCGACCTGGACGGGGGTGGCCCTTCTGGCGGCGGCGAGTGGGTGATGGCGTGGGCGGCCCGGTGAGCAGGCCGCGGCCGAGAGAGCTGTAGGCGATCGGGGTGGCGCCAAGGCTGCAAATCATGGGCAGGATGTCGATTTCGACATGGCCTTCCCGCAGCGAGTACTCGGCCTGGACGGCGCTGATCGGATGGATGGCGTGGGCACGACGGAGGGGGCGGCAGAGACTTTGTACAGGCCGATCTGTCCCACCTTGCCCTGGCCGACCAAGTCGGCCAGGGCTCCGGCGGAATCCTCGACGGGGACGGCGAGGGCGATGCGGGCGAGGTAGTACCGGTCGACGTGATCGGTGCGCAACCGGCACAACAACGTTTCGCAGGCACGCCGCAATCCCTGCGTGAGCCGGCGAGGACCAGGCCCTCGGCGATGCGGTGAACTCCGGCCCTGGTAGCCGACACGGCGCGATCGCGGTGCGGTGCGAGGGTACGGCCGAGGAGTCCCCCGTTTGCCCCGTCGCCGTAAAAGTCGCCGGTGTCGAACACGATGACGCCCGAATCGAGAGCCTCCAGCACAGTGGCCGCGGCCTCGTGCGGGTCTCGGTGGGCCCATAGACGCCGAACATGCTCAGGCTGTAGCCGAGTCCGGAGACCGCTTGGCCGCCGGGTCCAAGGACGGGCCGCATCGTTTCGCCGTCACTTCGCCAGGGCTGCGCGGAGGAACGCGAGGATCTCCGCCCGGGCGGCCTCGGCCTGCGGTTCCAGGCCGGGCATGGAGAGGAACGCGTGCTTCGCGCCCGGGTATTCGGAAAGCCGTACGGGGGTCCCTGCCTCGCGCAGTTCCTCGGCGTAGCGGCGGCCGTGGTCGGCGACCGCGTCCTGGGTGGGCACCACCACGAGCGCCGGGGCAAGCCCGCTCAGGTCGTCCGCGTACAGCGGCGAGAATGTGCGGGCGTCGGCTCCCTGCGGGACGGCGAGCCGTTGGAAGAGCTGCAGTTGCGGCAGGGCCCGGCTCGGGCTGTACGCGTACTCGGTGACCGAGGGGTGGTCGAATGCCGTCCTGGTCACATCGACCGCGGGGTTGACCAGCACCTGCGCCTTGAGCTCCAGGTCGGCCTCCCTGGCCCGGATGGCCGTCAGCGCGCTGATCAGCGCGCCGCAGCTCTCACCGAAGACGGCCGCGCGCGCCGGGTCGACGCCCCACTGCGCGGCGTGCCGCACCACGTGGTCGAGTGCGTCCCAGCCATCGTCGGCGGCGTAGGCGAGCGGGCTGTCCGGGGCGAGGAGGCGGTGCTCGACCGAGACCACGACGGCGGGCAGTCCCACGGCGAGGTGGCTGTTGATCCAGTCGGACTGCACCGCCGTGCCCACGAAACCGCCTCCGTGGACATGGATCACGAGAGGCAGGCCGGTCCGGGCTGCGGCTTCGCCGTCTCCCGTCGGCGCCGGCCGGTGGACCCGGACCGGAAGGTCGCGGCCGGGCAGCGCGATCTTCTGCCAGTCGATCGCGGCGCCGGTGTCCGGCTCCCCGAGGACCGCCCGCGCCGCGCGGGAAGCCCGGAAACGGTTCTCCGCTTCGCGGTAGGTGCGCAGTTCCTCTGCCGTCATCGCCGAGAAATCCGGCTCCGGCGGCCGTGCCGCGGTGGTGGTCTGGCTCATGTGTCCTTCTCTCCTCCCGGCCGGGTGCCGGGTGCGTCGTTGTGGCCGGACAGTGCGCCGTCCTCATTATGCACGCGGTGCGTGCAACAGCAAGTGCATGGTTTAGGCTGAGTCCGGACGAGAGGGGCGAGATGACTGGCCGAAGGCGTTGGTCGACCGACGAGATCCTGGACACGGCGGTGCAACTGCTGCACGCGAGCGACGCCGAGTCGTTCAGCGTGCGCAAGCTCGCCGCAGCGCTCGGGACCGACTCCTCCAGCCTCTACCGGCACTTCCGCAACAAAACTGAACTGCTGCGCGCGGCTGCCGACCGGATCCTGCTGGCCGCCATGGACGGCTACCGTCCCGAGGGCGACTGGAAGCAGCGCGTCACCGCCCTCGCCCTGCGCCTGCGCGCGGCCTTCGGCGAGCAGCCCCAACTCGCCGCGGTGTGGGGACGCTATGGGTCAGGCGGCACCGGATCCCGATTGATCATGGAGGAGGTGCTGCAGGCTCTGCGCACGTCCGGCCTGTCCGACGAGGAGATCCCGGTGCGATACCACCGCATCGTGGTCCTCCTCGCCGCACTGATCACCTCCGAGGCCGGTATCGGCACCCTCACCCCCAAGGAGTACGAACAGGGCATGGAGCAGTTCCGCGTCGCGGTGCTCGGCGCCGACCCCGAACGCTTCCCCGCCCTGGCCCGCTTCGCCCGCGACATCCGCCCCCTCGGAGCAGACCGCCGCGCCGCATTCGAAGAAATCCTGACCGCCCAACTCGCCCACATCGAGGCCCGGATCCCCTGATGTGCCGGGGCACGAGGGCGATGCCATCGCCGCTACGGACAACCTGACGACAGCCGATGTGCGCAAGTTGACGCACGCGCTGGAAGAACTCCGCCGATCCGGGCGGCGTGACCCACGTCATCAACGTAACTGGTCTGTCCCGCCGGCAGTGACAGGGTTACGCGCCGGGGCCGCCGCACAAGGCCACGTGCCCATAGCGGGACGCGCCGCGGTCCGGTGGTGGCCGGCCGCGGCGCGGGCATGACCGACGGGATCAGCTGCCGGTGAGGGCGATGGCCAGGTCGGTGATGTTCAGCGGGAACTGGGCGATGGAGGTGACCTGGCCGGTGAAGACGTTGACGCTGTAGAGCGACGGGGTGCCGGCGCCGGCCGGGGTGAGCGAGGCGAAGGCGGCGTTGTCGACCGCCTTCCCGTTGGACAGGGTGCTGTAGATGTCCATGCCGGCCTTGAGCCCGGCGTCGATGCCGAGACTGCCGGTCGGTGCGAGCGTGCCGTTGTTGGCCGGAGACTGGAGGACGACCTGGTCGCTGGTCGTATTGATGTCGATCAGGCTGGTCGCAGTGGCCGCGCTGAGGTCGTTGTTCGTGTACGCGGCGGCGGTGACGCCCTTGGTCGTGCCCTCGATCGGCGGGGTGGTGAGGTTCAGGTCCTGGATGGTCGAGTGGTCGTTGAGGTTGTGCCGCAGGTTCTGGCCGGTGTCGCTGATCACACGGAGCCGGTCGGCCGCCGGGTTGAAGTCGACGCCGAACGTCGTGCCGCGCAGGTCGTACTGAAGCTGGGACACCTTGGTGACCACCACGTCCGCGGTGGCCGGCGGGGTCTTGATCGTGTAGATGCCGCCCTTGTTGCCGACGCCGTACAGCAGGCCGTCCTGCACGCGGAAGTCGATTCCTATCAGGCTCGTGTCGCCGCTGAGGCCGGTGACGGCCCGGACCCAGTCGAGTACGTCCGGCCGGTTGGTCGTGAACGTGGCCATCAGGGTGCCGTCGCCGGTGATCCCGAACGCACGCAGGCCGGGGGCGGCGTCGGGCGCGGCCGAACCGGTGCCCGGCGTGCCGAGCATGAGCGCCGTCGACGTGACCGTGGCCGCGACCACCGACATGATCTTCCTTTTCGTGCCTGCTCTCATCGAAGCATTCCTCCGGTTGGGCAGGCGCCATGATGCGGCGCCTGACTGAGAATTCCCGTACATCCGCCCGTACTGATTACCGGGGGCAGGCCCGGAATGACTGCCGCAGCGCCCCCTCCACGGGCGTGTACGCCGTTCTCATTAAGGCCGCTTCATGGCTCCCGCACAAGCGAAAGGGGTGACGAGAAATCCTCGATCCAGAAATTTTGTGCGCTGTGACAAAAGGATCGGTCGTATACTTGCCGCCGATTTATGCGCAGTGATGAACGCCGTCCGGATTCAGCCTGTCGGCCGGGTCGTTCGGAATGGCATGCTTGCGTCGTGGGGAGCCTCTTCGTCGAACTGGCCCGGCGAGCGTCGGCCAACGCCCGCCGGGAGGTCGAGACGTACACGCGCGAGATCCCGGAGTTCGAGTTCTTGGACAAGGGCCCCGGGGCACGGACCGAGACGCTGGAGCACTCGCTGTGGCTTCGGCGTCGAACCGTCGAACTTTCACCGGAATGCAGCGAGTTGACCGATGAAGACCTCGGCCACATCGCATCGATGGGAGAGCTGCGTGCCGGAGCGGGAATGTCGCTCGAAGTGCGGCAGCGGGTCCTGTGGCTGCACACCGCGCTTATGCTGCGCGAGATCAACGAGGCGGCCGAGGCTCAGCGCGGCGGCGGCGTCGAGGAAATCATGCGCATGATGAACTGGTTCGCCCCGCAGGGTGAGCGTGGCATCAGCGCTTACTGCCAGGGGTACGTACGGGTACTGCGCCGCCGGATGCAGTATGTCGAGCAGGTCGCCCTGCTGGCCCGGTCGCTGCTGAACGGAGATCCCATATCGGCGGAACTCGCCACGGCCGTCGACATGGAACTGCCGGATTACTGGGCGGTGACGGTGTTCCGGATCCCGGACCGCCCCGCCGATGATTCTTTCCTGGAATACGAGATCGAGACACTGGTGAAGAGCCACCGGGTGCCCGTGGTGTGGGGCCCTGAGGATGGCGACGGAAGCGGTGAGCTGATCGCCCTGGTTCCTTTGTTCTCCGGCACGGCGGGGGCGGAATCCGTACCGCCGCACACCGTTCTCGACCTCTTGCCCGAGCTCGCCCCCGCCCACTTGCCCGAGCTCGTACGGGACTTCGCCCAGGCCCTCGGTCGGCCCTGCGCCGTCGGCACCGCCACCGCGCCGCTGCCCGAACTGGCCGACGCCCTCGACCGGGCCCGGCGGATCAGCCGGGCGGCCCCGATGCGCCGGTCCTCCGCCCGGCTCCGGCCGCACACCCTGGCCGATGTGTTCGTCGAACTCGCCGTCGTGGACATGCCGTTCGTCGACACATGGCTGCGCGACGTGGCCCGAAGACTGGACTCCGGCCCGGACCTGCTCGTCACCCTCGACGCGTACTACCGCCACGACATGCACCGCGGCGCCACGGCGACCGCTCTCCATGTCCACACCCGCACCCTGGACTACCGCCTCCGCCGGGTACGGGAACTCACCGGCATCGACCCCGGCTCGACGCGGGGCGTGCGCACGCTCAGCGCGGTCGTCACCCGGCGCCTGTCGGGAGCGTGGCGCTGAGCCCACCGGGGCGCATCTGGTGCCGCCCCGGACCGGCCGGTCGCGGACACCAAAAGAAACCACACGGGCATCACCCGCTCCCGGAGCAGCACTCGAATCCCGAATCTTCTTCCGGAAAACCCTCTTCACCTGCCGTCTCCTGCGCCACACTCACCTTGTCCGTCGTCGGCGCGCGAAAACCCGGCCCACCACCGCCGGGACACCGACAAGAACGGACCAGCCACGCACCAGACACGAACCAGAAACTGACCAGAGAGGAACCACTTGTGACGCCGACCCCGAGCCACCACCGAAGAAACCCGGCCGCCGTTCTCCGCTTACTCGCCGCCGCCCTGGTGACCTGCTGCGTCGCCCTGGGGATCACGGCCGCGCCGCCCCTGACGTCCGAGGCACGCGCGGACGGTGCCTGTAGCTCTCCGTTCCAGTGCGTGGGCTTCACTTCGCTGAGCAACGGTCGCCTGCTCGACGTACAGAACGGGTCACGGGACGACGGGGCCTTCATCGTCACCAACTCGGCGCCCGGGCACCACCAGTCGTGGCGGCTGGACATCGATACGAAGGACGCATCCTTCGCCATCGTGAACAACGCGACCGGCAAATGCATCGACCTTGCCTGGCCCGCCCTGCGCCAGCAGACCTGCCGTGGACAGCAGAGCCAGAAGTGGTACGCGCAGCCGGTGGCGGGCGCCGCCAACGCGTTCATGATCCGTAACGAGAGCGACAACTCGTGCCTCGACCTGCTGGCCGGCGCGCAGTACGACGATGCGTGGACCGGGCAGTCCAAGTGCCACGGCGGCGCGAACCAGCGCTGGACCACGACGGCGGAGGTCCGGAACCTGGCCGTGGACCACGCCGCGAAGGTGTGCCAGAAGAACACCTCCACCTGTTCGTGGGCGGTCAAGAGCACCGCCCCGGCGGCGCCGCTGCCGAAGGTGTGCGCGTCGGCGGTCTGGTACAACAACACCCGCGAGCCCATCTCGCAGACGTTCACCGTGGACAACACGACCGGCTGGCAGAACAGCATCGGCGTCAACATGTCCACCCAGCTCACCGTCGGCGCCCTCGAACAGCTCTCCGCGATGGTCGGCTCGACGCTGGAGGCGTCCCACGTCTGGTCGGGTTCGCAGAGCGTCAACAACAGCGTCACGATGCCCGTGCCCGCCGGACACTACGGCTGGGTGACCCTGTCGGTCCTGGCCAAGAAGGTGACCGGCACCTGGACGTTCGACGCGCACGGCTTCCCCTGGACCGCGGAGGACACCGTCACCGTTCCCCTCAAGGACGACCCGAGCGGCGGCGCGACGATGTACATCACCAACTCCAGCCCCACGTTCACCTCCTGCGTCTGATCCTGCCCGGGGGTGCCTGCATGCTTACGGCATCCCCGGCGCACGCACGTCGAGACACCGGGCGAGGGCCGCGGTGACGGATGCCGCGTGGGCGGGCACGTGGTGAGCGGTCCAGGATGCGGCCAGGGCCAGGAAGGCGTCCAGGTCGCGTTCCGCGTCTGTGAGCAGGTGGCGCAGTTCGGTGACGGGGAGGTCGATCACCGGGCTGCCCTCCTGCCAGGCGTCCACGGTCAGGCGGACGGTGTCGCCGCGGCGTTCGGCGGTCGGGGACGGGTCGTGGCCGAAGCCGACGAAGCCGGCCCCGTCGAACACCCGGTGCCACTCGCGCCACTCCTCCAGGCCGTCGCAGCAGCCGGGCAGCACGGTGACGCCCGTGACGGCGTCGTGGACCTGCAAGCCACCGGCCGCTATGGGGTGCTCGCTCGTCAGCAGCGCGTGGAGGAAGGCGCCGTACGGGTCGGAGGGCGGCGGTGAGGCGTCGTCCTCGGGGCCGACGGCGTTGGTGAAGGCGATCTGCGCCACTGCCGTACCGACCTCGGCCGTCTCCATCCCACCGCCGAGCCGCAGAAAGGTGTACGGCTCGAAGTCGATGACGGGCCAGAGGGTGAAGTCGCCCGGGAAATGGAGTTCGAGGACCGGTTGCATGGTGATCACCGCAAGAGTGTCGCGCGCCACGGCCGGGTGACGGCGGTCGGGGTACAAGGCCGGGCGTACGAGGCCGGTCCCCCGCGGTCAGACCGCGATCACACCCCGCTCAACGTGGCGCGGATCGTCTTGCCGCCCGTGGGGGTGTCCAGGACGTCGAGGGTGTGGGCGAGGGCGCAGACGATGAGGAGGCCGCGTCCGCTCTCGTCGCCGGGGGCGGGCGGGCGGAAGCGGGGGCGGTCCGGGCAGTCGTCGCTCACCTCGACCGTCAGGGTGTCGGCCGCGACGCACAGCCGCAGCCGGCAGCTGCTGCGGGTGTGGCGGGTGACGTTGGCGACCAGTTCGGTGACGATCAGGTAGGCGTCGGCCGGGTCGGCGGGCGCGGTCGCGCCGGCGATCACCCGGGTCAGGAAGGCGGCGGTCAGCCGGCGGGCCCAGAGAACCGTTTCCTGGGCGTGGGGTAACAGGTATTCGGCACGTGTGGTCCGGACGCGGGCACGACGAGTACGCAACGTTCGGCTCACTCCCCCCAAGGGCCGGTCGGCCCCCTTGGTCACACCTCGGTGGCCGGATCGTAGCGGTTGGTCTGTACCACTCATGCCCGGTTCGAGTGACAGCCACGCACGGAAGTCGGATTCCGTCCCCGGAAGTCCCCACCGCCGCTCGGGTACGTCCGGCCGCGCCGGCGGCCACGCGCACCGGTAGCGCCGGTACCGCTTCCCGTGCCGGTACCGGCTTCGGCCCAGGCCACCCGGACACCCACCCCACACCCACCTCGCACAGTGGCTGCGCCGCCGTTCAGTTGTCCGGGTTACGGATGCCTCCGGTGGGACAGCTCCGTGGCGGGTGCTTGTCCGTGCGGGATCGGGGGCATCACACCGGATGAGGCCGACGGACGGGGCCGACGCGACGCCCTGTGAGGCGTCGGCCCGCCCACTGCGTTCGGCCGCGGCTGCCCGGCCGTCCCCGCACATCGCCGGGGTATGTCCACCGACGGAGGAGACGCCTGTGACCGGTCTCTGCTCACGCTACTTCCGTGGCCGCGGCACGCCCGCGCGCCGTCTCGTGCGCTCAGGACGCCGCTGGTGGCGGCAGGACCGCGGGCAGCGCGGGTGGGTCACCGGCGCGTACCGCCGGGGCGACGGGCCGTGCTGGCGCGCGCGGCGGGACGGGGAGACGCTGCTGCTGTGGATTCGCGGCGATCTCGACCTGGAGCTGGCCCAGCGCCTCGGTCCCGCCCTGTCCCAGGTGTCCTCGCCCGCCGTACGCACGGTGGTGCTGGATCTGAGCGAGGTCACCTTCTTCGACTGCAGCGGCTTGCAGTGGCTGTGCGAGGTACGGTCCCGTGTGGCCGCACACGGCGGGGAAACCTATCTGCGCCAGCCGCCCCGGTGCGTGTACCGCGTGTTGCAGCTGGTGCCGCTGACGCGGCCCTTCGCGCTGCTGCCCCCGCCCGGACCCGGCGCCACCCGCGCGGCGACCGGCGGCCGCTCGTCCCGCGGCGGTGCCCGTCGCCTCGCCACCCGCCGCCGGAGCGCCGCGTACGGGACCACGCGACCGCACGGCGCCTGAGGGGCCCCGGCGGTGTACGCGACGGCCGGCCCGGGGTAGCGCAAGGGCCGGTCTCCGGGACAGCCGTGCCTGGTACCCCTGCCCGCCTACGGATAGCGTGTTCTGCCCGGCTCATGGGGTGTTGGAGCGGAGCTGCTCGGAGGTGCGAGATGCCGCACGCTGACGGGTTGCAGGTCAATATGGTCGCCGACTGCGACGCGTGCGCGGTGGTGCGCGTCAGCGGGGCCCTCGACCACATCGGGGAGCAGTACTTCCGTACGACGATGGGCGGCCATGTCGACGCCGGCTACTGGTACGTGGTCCTGGACTGCTCAGCACTGGTCTACTGCAACTCCCGCGGCCTGAACTGCCTGCTCGGGCTGCACTGGCTGCTGAGCCGCCGGGGCGGCCGTCTCCTGCTGGCGGCCGTGGGCCGCCGGGTGCTGTGGATGCTGGACAACACCGGAAGCAGGGAGGTGCTGGCCGTCTTCCCCACCGTCACCCGGGCCCTGGCCAGCCTGCCCGTCGCGCACCGCCCCGCCTGGCCGCCGACGTATCCGGTGAGCACGGGGCCGCCCGGAAAGTGAACGGGCCGGCGCGCCCGGCATCTCGTCCGGGTCAGCCGCCGACTCCCGGGGCGCCGGAAGTACCGGGCAGCGCGGGGTTGCCGCGCTGGGCGTCGTCGACGTCGGCGTACCGGGGGAACTGCTGGGAGAGTCCCGTCAGTTGCAGCAGCAGCTCGATGGAACGGTGGTCGTAGACCAGGCGCAGCCAGCCGCCGACCGCCTCGCACCGCGTCTGCGCGGCGCGCAGTTCCTGCAGCCCGCTGCTGTCGATGAAGGTCACGCGCCGCAGGTCGGCAACGACGCAGGCCGAGAGTGCAGCATCGTTCCCTCTCAGCTCTTCGCGGAGCGCCGTCGCCGTCGCCAGGTCGAGTTCGCCCACCGGACGAACGACCCGGCAGCCCTCCTTCTGCTCCGGGCACCGGGTGTTCATGGCGGTCAACTCCTCGGCTGCTGCTAGCGGGTGGCGCGGCCCGCACGGCGGGCACGCGGCGGGGACTGCTGGCAGCTTACGGATCCCACCGGCGCAGACGAAGCAGAAGGTTCATGCATCAATGAAACTTCCGCGAATGACCGCTTCCGATCGCCCGTTGACCGTTTTCGCCCGCACTCCCTCGCAGTCCGACCATGCCATCACAACCGATCAGACGATATTCCGCGCAATGGTTCGACAGTTGATACTACGGACGGATCGAGTGGCGACCGGGACCGCGTCGCACCCCTGCGCGACTCCCCAACGAGACCCCGACGCGACACCCGCGACCGGGACCGGCCACGACCGCAGCCTCAGGAGCGGGCCGTGAAGGCGGGCTCGCTCCTGAGGCCATGCGGACGGGTGGGCGGGTGGGCGGTGTGCCTCGGTCAGATGTCGCTCAGCACTTGTTGTCCGGGTGTACGGACCCGCCGTCGTCCAGGTTGCCGTTGTAGACCCAGCCGTTGATCTGCGTACCGTCGATGCGGACGTGCGTCCACTTGTTGCCCGCTGAGTTCTTCACCCAGCAGTGGTACTGGAGCACGACGGAGGTGCCGACCGTGGCGGTGACCCCGCAGTCCTCGCTGGGGCCGGTGCGGACCTTGGCGTCGCTGCCCTTGGCCGTGCCCTTGCCGGGCGACTTGTTCGACCAGCTGGGGTGGGTACACGCGTCGGCACCGGTGGGCGCGGCGCTGGCAGCGGGCGCCGTCGCGGTGAGCGTGGCGCCCGACAGGAGGAGCGGTGCGGCGACGGCCGCGGCGATTCTGGCGCGCTTCTTCAATGGGCTCACTCGTATTCCCCCTTGCTCTGCGGGCGTCCCGTACGGCCGCCCGGATGAACCTGAGCTTGCCGTATACCTACGGGAAACGCGGGGTCAGGGAAACATCTGACCAAAAATCGCCACCGCGGGGCTCATGCCCCGCGCCGTCCGCGCGACGCCCCCACATCAGTCCGTGGCGAACGCCGACAGCAGCGTGTCGGCGCGCAGACACATCTCGTACGTCCCCGCCCCCACGATGACCACCGACAGCTCGTCGCCGCCGACGGCGTTCGCCAGCCGCACTTCCAGCGTGTCGCCGCGGCCGACGAGGGGGTACGAGTACCAGCCGTCGGCGTCCGCGGCGTCGGTGGCCTTCACGCCGGCCTCGACGGCGGACCAGTCCGTGTCGTCGAAGTCGTACCCGGCATAGCGCGACAGCAGCTCCAGGAACGGTCGCGCGCGGTAGGTCAGGATCCACCCTCTGATCGCCTCGGCCACGATCGTTCACCTCCCCTGGTCACGGATGCCCGTCGGCCCCGCCCACGCCGAGTATCCGACGTACGGGCGGGGCCGTTCCCCTTGGGTCCTACGGCGCCATCTCGTACGTCCCGGACAGCGCCTCCACACGCTCCCAGACCCGGGCGGAACGGGCCTCGTCGACGACGGGGCGGCGGACCGCGGCCAGGGCCCAGCGCTGCTGGGCGTCGGTGGCGGAGTCCTTGCCGTGCAGTTCGACGGCGTACGCGGAGAAGTCCCGTACGAGGACGGCGAACAGCTCGTCGAGGACATCCTCGTCCAGGCCGGTCAGGCGGGCCTGTTCCAGGATGAGCTGACCGTGCACGACCAGCGCGAAGAGCTGGCCGACGGCGAGCAGCAGGTCGAGGTCGCGGCTCTGCTTCTCGTCGGGCGCGGCGGTGGTGACGAACTCGCACAGGGCGTCCGCCTGTTCGCGGAAGCGTGCGACGTTGGGCAGCGCGGCGTACGCGTCGAAGGCGGGGCGCCAGTCGTGGAACCGTACGGAGCCCAGGCCGCGGGCCGGGCCCTGGCGGAAGAGGAAGGCGTCGTCGGCCGCGTCCAGGCGGGTGGGCACGGGCTCGTACGCGGCCGGGTTCAGCAGGTGGTTGCCCATGAACTTGAGGATCAGGGCGAGGTTGACGTGGACCGTGCCCTCCAGCTTCGGCAGCCCCCGGATCTCGGTGGCGGCCTGGGCGAAGTAGGTGTCCTTCTCGAAGCCCTTGGCAGCGATGACGTCCCACATGAGGTCGATGACCTTCTCTCCCTCGGTGGTCACCTTCATCTTCGTCATCGGGTTGAAGAGCAGGTAGCGGCGGTCGTCGGGGCCGGCGCAGCGGAAGTAGTCCACGGCGCGGTCGCTGAACAGCTTCATCCCGGCCAGGCGTACGTAGGCGTCGGTCAGCTCGCGGCGCACGTGCGGGAAGGCGGTGACGGGGCGGCCGTACAGGATGCGGTTGTGGGCGTGGGTGACGGCCTCGTACATGGCGTGTTCGCAGATGCCGATGGAGGCGGTGCAGAGGTTGAACTTGCCGACGTTGACGGTGTTGAGCGCGGCGTCGAAGGCGGCGCGGCCGGTGTGCAGGATGTCGTCCGGGCCGACGGGGTAGTCGTCGAGGCGGAACTCGCTGACGTACTTGGAGGAGTCGACGACGTTCTTCACCAGGTGGTACGCCGGGTGACGGCTGTCGGCGGCGAAGAAGACGTAGCCGTCCGGGCCCTCGATGTCGGTGCGGCGGCCGAAGACGGAGACGAGTCCGGCGGCGTTGCCGTTGCCGATGTAGTACTTGGCACCGCTCGCGCGGAAGCCGCCGTCGCCGTCGGGCTCCAGCAGCATGTCGGTGCTGTAGATGTCGGCGCCGTGCGTCTTCTCGGAGAGCCCGAACGCGAACACCTCGCCCTGGTCGAGGAGTTCGGCCGCACGGGCGCGGGCGGCGGCGTTGTCGCTCTGCCAGACCGGGCCGAGGCCGAGGATGGTGACCTGCCAGGCGTACCAGTAGTCGAGACCGTAGAAGCCGAAGATCTCGTTGAGGGCGGCGATCCGGGCGGTGTCCCAGCGCTTGTCCGCGTGGCCGTCGGCCTGCTGGCTGGCGGGCTGCTCCCCGGCGGCGGAGGCCGGGGTGAGGAAGGTCGCGAACAGCTTCTCCTTCGCCGCGAACGCGAGGAAGTCCGCCAGCCAGGCCCGGGAGCGGTAGTCCTCGATCAGCCTGCGCTTGCCGCGGCTTTCGAACCAGTCGACGGTGGCGCGCAGCAGCCTGCGGGTCTCGGGGTCGAAGTGCGCCGGGTCGTAGGTGCGGGGGTTGAAGAGCAGCGGGTCGGCCATGAGACGCGCCTTTCGGGGTCGGGTGAGGGTTGGTGTACGGCTACGGGGGCGGGGGTGGATCATCGGGCGCGCGCCGGCATATGTGGCCGGCCGGCGCGGACGGTCCGCCCCTCACCTCTCGCTTCGCAGGCGGCGGAGCGTGGCGAGCACGTCCTCCAGCCAGGCGATCGTCATCCGCTCGTACGCGATGCCGCCGCGCAGGACGACGTGCTGGAGCTGCTGCCCGGCGTCGGGCGCCGCGGGCGCTTCGGGGCCCGTGAAGTCGCGCCGCTCCCCCGCGAGGTAGTGGGCGAGCCGGTCGGTGTGCGCCCGATGGTGCCGTTCGACCTCGCGGATCAGCGCGGCCGGGTCGTCGAAGGCCGCGCCGCGGATCTTGACCGCGAGGTCGTGCCGTACGCTCTCGGGCTCGATCGGCTCGTGCAGCCACCGGGACAGGGCGGCGCGGCCGAGGGCGGCGACGGAGTACTCCTTCTTGTCCGGCCGCGCCTGCTGCGGCACCTCGCGGACGTCCACCCATCCGTCGCTCTCCATGCGCTTGAGGACGCGGTAGATCTGCTGGTGGGTGGCGGTCCAGAAGTAGCCGATGGACCGCTCGAACCGCCGGGCCAGCTCGTAGCCGGAGCCCGGTTTCTCCAGCAGGGAGACGAGGATCGCGTGTTCGAGCGCCATGCCCTGATCCTGCTATGCAACGAGTTGCATAGACAAGCGGCCCCGGACAGGTGAGACGCGGGTCACCTGGCCTGCGGCCGGGGAGCGGCGGGCGGGGAGCACGGAACCGGCAGGCAGTCCTGTGGCAGACCTTGTCGCGGGAGCGCGGCAGTGCTGTACCGGCCCGGAGAGGAGTTGACCACCATGCGTTTCCCGGACCGGCCGGTGATCCGCCGCCCCCGCCGTACGACAGCCATCTCCCGCCACGACCGGGCCCCCGCCCCGGACACCCCGGTCGAGGTGCGGCGGCTGCGGGCCGAGAACGCGCAACTGCGCGAGGCGATGGCGAGCCGCCCGCAGATCGACCGGGCCCGGGGCATCCTGACGGCCGACGAGGCGTGCACCGCCGCCCAGGCGTGGGGCATGCTCCGCTACACCTCGCAGCACACCGACATCACACTCCGCGAGGTCGCCGCGGCCGTGGTCGCCGGCGCGGCCGGACCACCGCCCCCGCAGCCGATCAGCGCCACGCTACGGCGGGCGCGGGCGAGATTCCGGGCCCGCCGGCGAACGGCGGAGCGGGAGGAGTAGCGGCGGGGCGGGGCCGCACGCACCGGACCCCGCCGACACACTGGCCGCAAGCACACGTCACCACACCACCGGCAGCCTCACCACCCCGTCCGCCACCGCATTGGTCCGATATGCGATCTCCTCCACGGGGACGGCCAGCCGCAGCCCGGGGAAGCGGCGCCACAGGGCGCGGTAGGCGATGCGCAGTTCCATCCTGGACATCGCGGCGCCGATGCAGTGGTGGATGCCGTGGCCGAAGGCGACGTGGGGTGCGGGGTCGCGGGTGGCGTCGAAGCGGTCGGGGTGCGGGAGGAAGGCCGGGTCGCGGTTGGCCATCTGGAGGGAGCACATGACCTGCTCGCCCTTTTTGATCACCTGGCCCGCCACGGTGACGTCCTCCAGGGCGATCCGCCGCTGCGGCGCGTGCGCCACCGACAGATAGCGCAGCAGCTCGTCGACCACGCGGTCCGCGGACGCGGTGCCGGCGCGCAGCGCGGCGAGCTGGTCCGGGTGCTGGAGCAGGACGAGGATGCCCAGGCTGATCATGCCGGAGACATTGTCGAGCCCGGCGAGCATCATCAGGCCGCAGACGCCGCGCAGTTCCTCGTCGGTGATGTTGTCACCGTGTTCGCGTACGAGCGTGCCGATGAAGCTGTCGTCGGGGTCCTCGCGACGGCGGCGCACCATCGCGCCGAGGTAGCGCAGGTACGACTCGCCCGCGTCGGCCCGCTGCCTGCGCGGCCGGTCCTGCTCCAGCTGCCACTGGACGCGGCGCACGAAGCCCGCACGGTCGTCGCGCGGCACTCCGAGCAGTTCGCACAGCGCCTCGCCCGACACCGGGCGGGCGAACCGTTCCACCAGGTCGGCGGGCTGCCCGGCCTTCGCCACGCCGTCCAGGCACCGCGCCACGACCTCTTCGATACGGGGCTCCAGCTGCCGCATGCGCCGGACCGTGAACGCCGGGGTCAGCATCCGGCGCAGCCGGGTGTGCTCGGGCGGGTCGTAGTCCATCAGATGCCCGACGACCTCCGGGGGCCGGAAGCGGCTCGCGGTCCCGTACACCGGGCCGGAGGCGAAGCCGTTGGCGAACCGTGCGTGGTCGCCGAGGACCTGGCGTACCTCGTGGTAGCCCGTGACCAGCCAGACCGCGGCGCGGCCGGCGTCCGAGTCCTGGATGGGGCCCATGTCGACCTTGCTGATCGGTGCTTTCCCGTGCAGCTCGCGGGTGTAGGCGTCGGGACCGAAGGCGGCCCTGGGCGCTCGCTCGAACCGGCGCGAGGTGTCCTGCGGCATGTCGTCTCCTCGATCGTCACCGGCCGGGACCTTCCGCAGCCGGAACCCCTCACCAGGCGACGGGCAGCACGTCCAGGCTGAACTGCCGCGTCTGCGCGGAACGGAAGCGGATGCCGTCCGGCGCCACCGCGGTCCGCAGCTCGGGGAACCGGCGCAGCAGCGCCGGGTAGGCGATGCGCATCTCCAGCTTGACCAGCGGCGCGGCGACGCAGTGGTGCATGCCGTGGCCGAAGGCCATGTGCGGGGCGGACTCGCGGGTGATGTCGAACGCGTCCGCCTCGCGCCCGCCCTGCGCCCGGTTGACGGCGAACAGCGAGCAGGCGACCATCTCGCCCGCCTTGATGACCTGGTCCCCGATGGCCACGTCCTCCAGGGCGGTGCGGGGTGAGACGGTGTGGATGACGGTGACGTAGCGCAGCAGTTCCTCCACGGCCCGGTCGATCAGCTCCGGCCGCTCCCGCAGCAGCCGGAGCTGGCCGGGGTGGTCCAGCAGCGCCAGCGCGCCCAGCCCCAGCATGCTGGAGACCTGGAGGAAGCCGTCGGACACGAAGGTCGCGCCGACACCGGCCAGTTCGTCGTCGCTGATGTCCGCGCCGTGTTCGCGCACCACGTGGCCGAAGAGGCCGTCGCCGGGGCTGCGCCGCTGCCGCTGGGCGAGCCGCGTCATGTACGCCCAGTACGCCTTGCCGACGGCCGCCTGCTGTTCCGGGGGCGCGGACTCGTCCTGGGAGATGTCGAGGTAGCGGGCCAATTCCGCCCGGTCGTCGCGGGGAATGCCCAGCAGCTCGCAGGTGATCAGCCCCGCCACGGGCCAGGCGAAGTTCCGCATGAAGTCGGCCGGCGGCCCGACGCGCTCCATGATGTCCAGGCTCTCTTGGACGATCGCGGTGATGCGCGGCTCCAGCCGCCGGGTCCGCCGCGCCGTGAACTCCGGTGCCACCATGCGCCGGAGGCGGGTGTGGTCGGGCGGGTCGCACTGCAGGAGGTTGCCGGGTGCGGCGGGGGTTCCGGACTTGTCCCCCTCGTCGTCGGGCAGCCGGTTGCTGAAACGTTTCAGGTCGCCCAGCACCTCCCGTACCTCGGCCTCGCCGGTGGCCACCCACTTCACCCGGCCGAAGATCCCGAACTCGACATCGGCCACCACGAACGGCGCCTCCCGGACCTGCCGCAGGAGTTCGGGGACCGGATCGAAACGGTCCCGCCGCAGATGGGTGGGTGTCTGCCCGGGTCCGGCCGGACCGGTGTCCGGCTGGTTCGTCCTGGTGTCCGGCTGCGTCATCGCGGCATCCCTTTCTCCGTCGTCGGCTGCGGGCCGCCGCCCTGGCGGAGCGCGGCGACGGCGGCGGGCAGGAGGTGGCCGTTCACCTCTGGGACGGCGCCGGCCTCGGACGGAGGGAGGCCGTTGGCCGGCGCCGGGTCGGTTCGGCCCGTGGTGTACGGGCGGAGAGATATGCGGACAGGGGCCGGGGAAATGGTGCCGGGGCCGGGGAAAGGCGGACTCGAATACACCTGGCCGTTCATCCTTTCCCCCTTCGGTCGGCGGCGCGCGGCCGCCGGCATGACGCGCGTGTATGAGCGCCGGCAATGGATACGGAGCGGCATGGGGTACGGAATTCAAGAAGCCGCCGGAACGCCCGGTAAACGTCCCGCCGATGCGCACGACGGCTACCGCCCCTTTGCCCGGCTCGGAATACGACCAGCTGATGTTCCGTGATTTCCGGACCGTTCGTTCACTCTGCGATTGCCCGAGTACCGGGTCAACCGCAACCAGTTGGACGCCACGGATGAGGCATCAGTGGCGTCCAACTGGTTCTTTTCCGTGTTCCGTTCACGCATCGGCCGCGGGCCCGCGGATCGCCGGCCCGGGAATTCACCCCCCGACGTACTCCCGCAAATGCCGGGCCGTAAGCGTCTCCCCCTTGGCGACCAGTTCGGCGGGTGTGCCGGTGAAGACCACCCGGCCGCCGTCGTGTCCGGCGCCGGGCCCGAGGTCCACGATCCAGTCCGCGTGCGCCATGACCGCCTGGTGGTGCTCGATGACGACGACCGTGTTGCCGTCGTCCACCAGGTGGTCCAGCAGGGCGAGCAGCTGGTCCACGTCGGCCATGTGCAGCCCGGTGGTCGGCTCGTCCAGGACGTACGTCGTGGCCTTCTCGTTCATGTGGATGGCCAGCTTGAGGCGCTGCCGCTCGCCGCCCGAGAGGGTGTTGAGCGGCTGGCCCAGGCGCAGGTAGCCCAGCCCCACGTCGCCGAGCCGCCCGAGGATGGCGTGTGCCCGACCGGACGGGAAGAAGTCGTACGCCTGCGCCACGGACATCGCCAGCACCTCGCTGATGTCCTTGCCGCGCAGCTTGTACGTGAGCACCTTCGGCGTGAAGCGCTTGCCCTCGCACTCCTCGCACACCGACGCCACCCCGGCCATCATCGCGAGGTCGGTGTAGACCAGCCCGATGCCGTTGCAGTGCGGGCAGGCGCCTTCCGAATTGGCGCTGAAGAGGGCCGCCTTGACGCCGTTGGCCTTGGCGAAGGCGGTGCGGACCGGGCCGAGCAGTCCGGTGTAGGTGGCCGGGTTGGAGCGGCGCGAGCCGCGGATCGGCGACTGGTCGGCGACGGCGACGCCCTCGCGCCCGGCGACGTACCCGTGGATGAGCGAACTCTTCCCGGAGCCCGCGACGCCGGTGACGACGGTCAGCACACCGAGGGGTATGTCCACGCTCACGTCGCGCAGGTTGTGCCGGTCCGCGCCTTCGATCGCCAGGGTGCCGCGCGGTGTGCGCACCTGCTCGCGCAGTCGCGCGCGGTGTCCCAGGTAGCGCCCGGTCAGCGTGCCGGACGTACGAAGGCCGTCCACGTCGCCCGAGTAGCAGATCCGCCCGCCGTCCGTACCGGCGCCCGGCCCCAGGTCGACCACGTGGTCCGCGATGGTGATGACCTCGGGCTTGTGCTCGACGACGAGGACCGTGTTGCCCTTGTCGCGCAGCCGCAGCAGCAGGTCGTTCATGCGCTGGATGTCGTGCGGATGCAGTCCGACGGTCGGCTCGTCGAAGACGTACGTGACGTCGCTGAGGCTGGAGCCGAGGTGGCGCACCATCTTCACGCGCTGCGCCTCGCCACCGGACAGCGTGCCCGCGGGGCGGTCGAGCGAGAGGTAGCCGAGGCCGATCTCCACGAGGGAGTCGAGCAGGTGCCGCAGGTTGGCGAGCAGCGGCGCCACGGAGGGGTCCTCGACCCGGCGCAGGAACGCGGCGAGGTCGCTGATCTGCATCGCCGAGCACTGAGCGATGTTGACGCCGTCGATGGTGGAGGAGCGGGCCGCGGCGCTCAGCCGGGTGCCGTCGCAGGCCCGGCATTCGGTGAAGGCGACGGCCCGGTCGACGAAGGCCCGGATGTGCGGCTGGAGCGCGTCCCGGTCCTTGCTCAGGAACAGCCGCTGGACCTTGGTGACGAGCCCTTCGTACGTCGTGTTGAGCGTGGCCTCCTTCACCTTGGTCGCGGGTTTGTGCAGGAAGTCCTGCCATTCCCGCTCGGTGAAGTCCTTGAGCTTCTTGTCCGCGGGGAAGAAGCCGGAGCCCGCCATGACCTGCCAGTACCAGGAGCCAATGGCGAAGTTGGGCACCGTGATGGCGCCCTCCTCCAGGGAACGTTCGCGGTCCACGAGCTGGTCCACGTCGATCTCCGAGACCTGGCCCAGGCCCTCGCACGCGGGGCACATGCCCTCGGCGCTGTTGAAGCTGAAGGCGGAGGAGGTGCCGATGTGCGGGGTGCCGAGGCGGCTGAAGACGATGCGCAGCATGGTGTACGCGTCGGTCGCGGTGCCCACGGTGGAGCGGGAGTTGGCGCCCATCCGCTCCTGGTCGACGATGATCGCGGCGCTCAGGTTGCGCAGCGCGTCCACGTCCGGGCGGCCCATGCTGGGCATGAACGACTGGATGAACGCGGTGTACGTCTCGTTGATCAGCCGCTGTGCCTCGGCGGCGATGGTCCCGAAGACGAGGGAGGACTTGCCCGATCCGGAGACCCCGGTGAAGACGGTGAGCCGCCGCTTGGGCAGGTCCAGGGAGACGTCGGCCAGGTTGTTCTCCCGCGCGCCGCGTACCTCGATGACGTGGTGCAGGTCCGCGGCGGACGGCTGGAAGCCGGAGAGGTCGGCGGGCATACGGATTCCTTCTCCTCGCGTACGGCGGCCCGGCGGCGACGGCCGGGCGGGAAACGGAGCGGCGGCGGGGCGGGCGGCGGCCACGGGCCCCGGCGACGTCCCCGTACTCTGCCACACTTTCCGCGTACGGCGTACTCTATACGTTGTACAGAGTTGATGGCGGCCGGACGGACGGACCGGGCGCCCGCACACGGAACAGGACGGACACGTGGCCAAGGAACCGGGAGTCGACGCGGCCCGCACCCTGCGTCTGCTGTGGCGGGAGCCCGGCAGCGGACCGTCCCGGCGCGGCCCCAGACAGGCGCTGAGCATCGACGCCGTCATCGAGGCTGCCACCGCGCTCGCCGACGCGGACGGGCTGGACGGGCTGACCATGCGCAGCGTGGCGCAGCGGCTCGGCGTCACGCCGATGACGCTCTACACGTACGTACCGGGCAAGTCGGCGCTCCTCGACCTGATGCTGGACGCCGCGTATCTGCGGATGCCGCGCGAGGCGCACGACGGCGTGCCGTGGCGGGCCCGGCTGGAGACGGTCGCGCGCGAGAACCGCGCGCTGTACCGGCGGCATCCCTGGGTGGCGGAACGGCCGGTCTCCCGCCCGCCGCTCGGCCCCGGGGTCATGGCCAAGTACGAACACGAACTGGCCGCCTTCGACGGGCTCGGCCTGGACGACGTGACGACGGACGCCGCGCTCACCTACCTGCTCGGCTTCGTGGACTCCGTCGCCCGCGCGGAATTCCACGCACGCGCCGCGGCCCGGGACAGCGCCCTGACCGACGATCAGTGGTGGGCCGCCCACGCCCCGGTCCTGGCCACGGTTTCCGACCCGTCCCGCTACCCGCGCGCGGCCCGCATCGGCAGCGCCGCAGGTGAGACGCATCAGAGCGGGTACGACCCGGAGCACGCGTTCACGTTCGGACTCGGACGCGTACTGGACGGATTGGCCGCGCTCGTGGGACCACGGCGGGCACTTCCGGAAGGCGGCACCCCCTGATCCGGCGGGCACCTCATAACCACCCCCTCCCCCGGTCGCCTCCGCCCGTGACCTGCCGTTTAGGGTGCGGAAATGACTTCGGAAAGCTATCTCTCGTCCCTGTTCTCGCTGGACGGACTGGTCGCCGTGGTGACCGGCGGCAGCTCCGGCATCGGCCGGGCCATCGCCGGCGCCCTCACCGGCGCCGGCGCGAGCGTGGTGATCGTGGCCCGCAGGGAGGCCGAACTCACCGCCACCGTCGACGAATTGACGGTCGACGGCGGCCGGGCCGCCTGGGTGAGCGCCGATCTCGGCACCCGGGAGGCCACGCGCGCGGCGGCCGAGGAGGCGGCCGCAATATTCGGCGAGCCCGACATCCTCGTCAACTCCGCCGGGGTCAACCTGCGACCGCCGATGAGCGAGCTGGACGACGCGGTGTGGGACACCACGATGGCGGTGAACCTGGAGGCGCCCTTCGTGCTCGGGCAGCGGTTCGGCCCCGGCATGGCCGAGCGGGGTTTCGGGCGGATCATCCACGTCACGTCCCAGCAGGCGCACCGGGCGTTCGTCCGGAGCGGCGCGTACGGGGTGTCCAAGGGCGCGCTGGAGTCGCTGGCCCGCTCCCAGGCCGAGGCGTGGTCCCCGTACGGCGTCACCTGCAACACGCTCGTGCCCGGCTTCGTCCCCACCCCTCTGAACACCCGCCTGTCGTCCGACCCGGAGCAGGTGGCGGCGCTGGCCGCCCGCACCATGGCCGGGCGCAACGGCCTGGCCGGGGACTTCGCGGGCGCCGCGGTCTTCCTGGCGAGCCGCGCCTCGGCGTACGTCACCGGGCAGTCGCTGTTCGTGGACGGCGGCCTGTCCGTCCACTGACCCGGCGCGTACGGTGAGGACCACGGCCGACGGCAAAGGAGTGGCACATGGACAGCCGCACGCCCGGGAAGGCGGGACCCTCCTGATGGACGCCATGGACACCACGCACGCCGGCCGCCGGGAACCCGTCACCGGGCGCATCGCGCTCACGCCGGCGGCCGAGGAGCTGATCCGCACGCTGCGCGCCGCGCACGGTCCGCTGATGTTCCACCAGTCGGGCGGCTGCTGCGACGGCAGCTCGCCGATGTGCTACCCGGCGGGCGAGTTCCGTACGGGCGCGTCGGACGTGCTGCTCGGGCGGCTGCCGGTGGACGGCGTCGCGGAGGCGGTGGACTTCTGGATGTCGGCGGACCAGTTCGCGCGCTGGCGGCACACGCATCTGACGGTGGATGTCGTGCCGGGACGCGGCGGGGGCTTCTCGCTCGAAGCGCCGGAGGGCGTGCGCTTCCTGATCCGCTCGCGGCTGTTCACCGAGGAGGAGCGGGCGCGGCTGGGCGAGTGAGGCACGGCCGGGGCACGTTGCCCAGGTAGCTGGTGAGGCCCCGCGCACGGGGGATGACGCGGGGCCTCATCCAGTTGAACGAGCGGAGGGGGCCCGGGGTTCCCCACCGGGGCGGAATTTCCCGAATATTTTTCCGCGGGCGCACGACGCCGCTCTCCGGCCCGGCCCCGGCCGCACCCCCGGTTCCTCCCCCTCCTCACGCCTCGTCGTCCACCAGCCGTTCCAGCATGTCCTGGAACTCCACGTCCACGACCACCCGCAGCCCGTCGCCGTCCGGCTCGCTCAGCCGCGTCATCTCGCCGCGCCGCCACCAGAACACGTTGGGGCTGATCGCCCCCGCCGCGTCCTCGTGCCCGGCCGCGGCGAACTGCGCCATCGCCTGGAGGGCCGGAACGACCTGCGAGTCATGGATACGGTGGAAGGCCAGCTGGTGGCGGAAGGGAAGGGCGACCAGCGCGCCGTCCGCGGTCAGCGGCGTACCCATGACCCGCTGCACCAGGTCCTCCAGGACCAGCACCCGGCTGGCGGTGAAGAACGAGTCGCCCAGCACCACCTCGAAGGACGAGCCGTCGCCGCGCCGTACCGTCTCGTGGCCCTCGACCGGCAGCGCGCGCAGGTTGTTCAGCGCCCTGATCCGCAGCTCGGCCACCTCGCCGAGGTCCGTCAGCGAGTCCTCGCTGAGCATCTGCACCGCCTCGGGCAGGTCCAGGGCGAGCACCTCGCGCAGCCCGGGGGCGGGCGCGCGCCCGTACCGGAAGGAGTCCGCGGGCGGCAGCGTCTCCTCGGCGACCACCCGCGGGAACAGCCGGGCCCTGATCTCGTCCTCCGACAGGGTTTCCATCGGCTGCGGTCCGTCCATCGTGCGCAGCACCTTGCCCACGTGTTCGCGGATCATGGTGGGCCACACCCGCTCGCCGCGCCGGTCGCGGTGGCAGACCGCGGCGAGGTTGCCGAGCCCGAACTGCCGTCCTGCGGAATCGGCGACCACACCGGCGTACACCGTGACCTCCAGGCCGCGCTCGGCGAACGCCTGGCGGACCTGTGACCGGAAAACGCCGCCCTCCCGCTCGGAGAAGAAGGAGAACTCCCCGTCGCGCGGGGCTTCGCGCGGATCCCGCTTCGGTCCACGGCGGAACAGGCCCATCTCTTCCTCCCGGCGACGGCCACGATGCCGCCGATCGTAACGGCTGCGCCGGAGCCCCTCGACCGGTCCCCCACCCGGTCGCGCCCGGCCTCCCCCGGCGCGCCGCGGCCCGGCCGGCCGAAGTCCTCCCTGGTCATCCTGCCCAGGACGGCAGCCGCTCATGGCGCCCGCGAACAGCGGAAACGGGCGGCGGACCGGGGCACCAGGCGTCCCGTCCCCCCACCGGGGTACGCTGCGGGGCCCGCGGCACCGGCGGGGACGCGACGTCCGATTCCCGCCAGCCGCGGCGCCCGCGCGGCCACACAGTGGAAGGTGACGGATGAGCCGGTGAACGGCACGAGAGCACAGAGAAAGGGGCCGGACCATGACGGCCACGACGGTCCACACCACACTCGCCAGCCCGCTCGGCGACCTGCTGCTGGTGGGTGAGCCGTCCGCCACCGCGCCCGGCGGCACGGCACTGGCCTCCCTGTCCGTACCGGACCAGAAGGGCGGCGCCACGGTCGGCCCGGGCCAGATCCACGCCCCGGCGGCCTTCACGGAGATCGCCGCCCAGCTCACCGCCTACTTCGAGGGCACACGCACCCGCTTCGACATCGAGTACGTGCCCGGCGGCACCCCCTTCCAGCAGCGCGTCTGGCAGGCCCTGGAGACGATCCCGTACGGCGAGACCTTCACCTACGGCGACATCGCCACCCACATCGGCGCCCCCCGCGCCGCGGTCCGCGCCGTGGGCACCGCCATCGGCCGCAACCCCCTCCTGATCATCCGCCCCTGCCACCGCGTCATCGGCGCCAACGGCACCCTCACCGGCTACGCGGGCGGGCTGCAGCGCAAGGAACAGCTGCTGCGCCTTGAGGGGGCGGGGTGTGTGGTGGGGGCTGTTACGGGGTGAGACGGCGGTTGGTGCGGCCGGTTTCGATGAGCACCGACAGGCCGTCGAGGTGTGACCGCAGCCCGAATTCGAAGAGGGCGTCGAGGTCCAGGTCGTACCCGTCCGCGCCGCAGCCCTCGATGACCCGGGCGAAGGTCGGGTAGGCGCCGGAATCGATCAGCCGGGTGAGCGCGGCGGTCTGGGTGTCGAGCCACTGCTCGTCCGACAGTCCCGTGGCGCCCAGGGCCTGCGCCTCGCGTTCCAGGTGGACGGCCAGGCCCTGTACATGCCCGTACAGCAGCACGTTGACGTTGAGCATGGTCGCCGGGTCGAGGCCGTTTCCGTCGAGGGCGCTGAGCATCCACTCGGAGTAGGCGAGCATGTTGGGCAGCAGCAGCGGCCTGGTGAGCGACCCGGTCTGGGCCAGCCAGGGATGCGCCCGGTGCAGCGCCCACAAGGCCCGGGCGCCGGCCTCCAGCCGGGCCCGCCAGTCGGCCGGGGCCTCGGCCGGACGCGGCAGTTCCCCGAACGCCGTGTCGGCCATCAGCAGCACCAGGTCGTCCTTGCCGTTCACATAGCGGTACGGCGACATCGCGGCGGTCCCCAGGCGCGCGGCGACGCCCCGCATGGACAGCGCGGCGAGCCCTTCCGCGTCGGCGATGGCGATGGCCGCGCGCACCACGCCGTCACGGCTCAACTCGCGCTCCGGTGCGGGCCCCTTGTCCGTATGCCGGGCCGCCGTACCGGAGCGCCCCCGGACGGGCGCCACCACGGTGCCGACGCGCGCTCGGGTGCGCACCGTCCCCTCCTGCCGCAGGACGGTCAGCGCCTTGGTCGCGGTGGCGAGGGCGACGTTCCACTCCCGGGCGATCTGCCGGGTCGACGGAATCCGGTCCCCGGGGGTCAGCTCGCCCTCGGTGATGCGCTGCCGGATGTCGTTGACGATGCGCTGGTAGGGCGGGGTGCGGTGTGCGGTCACCGGTGTGTGCCTCCTTACACGGCTGTATGTCCAGCTGCACATCCCAGCTGTACTAGTACAGACGCTAGCAGGGAGGAGGCCGCGAGCAGCTATTGCTGAGCTAGTACAGCTGCAACTAAAGCTCCAGGTCCGCCACTTGGCGAGGCTGCGCGTACGGCGTACATTCAGCGCGTACACCGCACAGAGGAGTCGCGATGCAGACCGTTCCCACCCACCCCGCGCACGCCCGGACCGTGCTCGTCTCCGGCGCGAGCGTCGCCGGGCTCGCCCTCGCCCACTGGCTGCGCCGCCACGGCCATAGGCCGACGGTGATCGAGCGGGCCCCGGCCATACGGCCGGGCGGGCAGGCGATCGACGTGCGCGGCGCGGCGCTCGACGTTCTGGACCGCATGGGCCTGCTGGCGGCAGCGCGTGCGGCGCGCACCCGGATGCGCGGGATGTCGATGCTCGACGCGGGCGGAAACGAGCTGTGGCGCTCGACGGAGATGACGCTCAGCGGGGGCCGGCTGGACGGTGACGACATCGAACTGCTCCGTGACGATCTGACGGGGCTGTTGTACGAGCGGACCCGGGACGGGGTCGAGTATGTCTTCGGGGACTCGATCACTGCCCTCGACCAGCGTCCGGACGGCGTCCGTGTGACCTTCGAACGCGCCGAACCCCGGGACTTCGACCTGGTGGTCGGGGCCGACGGACTGCACTCGAAGGTGCGCACTCTGGCCTTCGGGCCCGAAGAGCGGTTCATCCGCCATCTCGGGGCGTATGTCGCCGTGTTTGCGACGGACAACTTCCTCGGCCTGGACGACTGGCAGATATGGGTCCAGGACGACGACCGCGCGAGCCTGTGCGTCTATCCGGCGCGCGGCAACACCGAGCTCCGGGCCACCGTCGGATTCCGGTCGGAGCCCATCGGCCTCGACCACCGGGACACCGCCCGGCAGCAGGCGGTCATGACCGAGCGGCTGGCCCACCTGGGCTGGGAGACACCCCGTCTGCTGAAGGCCATGCGCGAGGCGCCCGACTTCCACTGCGACGCGATGGCCCAGATCCATCTGGACCGCTGGGCGGACGGCAGAGTCACGCTGGTCGGCGACGCGGGGTACTGCGCTTCCCCGCTGTCCGGCCAGGGCACCAGTCTCGCGCTGGTGGGCGCGTACGTTCTGGCGGCGGAACTGGGCCGGGCGGACGGCGGCCACGGCGCGGCGTTCGCCCGCTACGAGCAGCGGATGCGGCCGTACGTGGCCCGCAATCAGGCCCTGGCCACGGAGCATATGTCCGGCGCCGCCGGAGAGGCGGCCCTCGACGCGGCGAAGAATGCGATCGCGCTCGACGGGTGACGACGCCACGGCACGGCCCGCACGAACGCAAGGAAAACGGCGCCAAGCCCCCCAGACCCGGCGCCGTTTCCGCCTGCCGCTCCTCCCTTCCCCCCACCACCCGCGTACGCGGGCCGGGAGGAGCGGCCGGATCGCGGCCGGCCCGGGTCGGGCGATCCCCCGCATCACCCGACCCAGGCAGCCTCGACCGGGGGCCGTCCCGTGCGGGACGGGCTCCCGAAGCCCTGCCGAGTATATTGGCTCCGGGCCAGTCAACGCAGGGGCTGTGCCATGACCGTTTTCGAGCGGTCTTGCCGGAGGGCCCCGGAGCTGCGGCGCACATCGCCGCACGACTCGTCTTTCGGCGCGTCAGCCACGGCCGCCACAGTGCTTTTCGTACACTTGAGCGACTTGGCGGCGGTGGAGCCGCCTCGACGGGTGAAGGGGCGGGGCGTGAGTGGCGCGGAGGGGCTCGCGGCGGTTGCTGAAGGGGCGTATGTGGTGCGGAATGTGGGCAGCGGGCTGCTGCTGGAGGTCGAGGACGGCCGCAAGGGCAGTGGGGCGAACGTGCGGCAGGGGAAGGACGACGGCTCGCCGGGGCAGTTGTGGCGGATCACCGAGGTCCACCCGGGCAGCGGGCTGCGGCATCTGACCAACGTGGGCAGCGGCAAGCGCCTGGATGTCACCGGCGCCTCCACCGAGAACGGCGCCAACGTCCAGCAGTGGAAGGCCAACAACTACGGCGCGCAGGAATGGCTGCTGGAGCAGCACGTGGACGCGCCCGGCACCTTCACGCTGACCAACTACGCCAGCGGGCTGCTGCTGGAGGTCGCGGACGACAGCGCGGAGCCGGGGGCCAACGTCCGGCAGTGGGAGGACCGGGACCGTGCGGGTCAGTGGTGGAGGCTGGAGAGCCGCTGATCGCGGCCGCACTCCGCAGGGCCGTCCTCAGAATCCGGCGGCCCGCTCGATGCGGTCGAGCAGCCGGTGGCGGCGTACGGCGTGGGCGAAGTCCGGCGCGTGGTGGGTGCCGTCCGCGAGATCGGTGCGGATCTGCTCGTAGGCGTGGGCCACGGTGTACGCCATCTCCGTGCCGCGGCCGGCGAGCGCGGGCAGCGTGGAGTACGCGGCGGGGACCGGCAGTTCGGCGAGCGCGGTGTCCTCGCCGCGGGCGCCGTGCACGGTCACCTGGCCGAACTGCAGGTGGCCGGAGTCGCCGGTGAGCAGCAGGTCGCCGTCGGTGCCGTTGATCTCCCAGTGGAAGTTGGTGGCGCGGGACAGGCCGCCGCGGAAGTGGACCGAGGCCACCGCGCCGCCTTCGAGTACGCCGCTGACGGCGATCTGGTCCGGCACGTCCATCCGCGCGGCTTCCCCGGTCACCTCGTTGCGCACCTTCGGGCGGCGGGTCGCCAGCGTGGCGTCGAGGTCGGTGAACTCGCCGAGCGCCATGGTCACGGCGTCGATGGTGTGGCCGAAGGGAATGGTGAGCAGGGAGGCGCCGTTGGTGCGGTCGAGGAGGTAGGCGCTGCCCGGCTCGAACTCCGCTCCCCAGCCGCGGCCGGAGGCGATGACGCTGGTGGACAGAACCTCGCCCACGTACCCGTCCGCGATCAGGTCCCGTGCGTACCGGATCTGTGGCGCGGAGCGGGCCTGGAGGCCGACGAAGGTGCGGATGCCCTTGGCCTCGGCGACGGCGGCCAGTTCCTCGGCCTCCGCGAGGCCGTTGCCCAGCGGCCATTCGCTGAGCACCATCTTCCCGGCCTCCAGGGCGGTCAGGGCCAGTTCGCGGTGGTGCGGAACCTTGACGTTGACGACCACGAGGTCCACCTCGTCGCGCCGTACGAGTTCCTCGGCGCTGCCGAAGGCGAGCGGGATGCCGTACTTCTCCCCTGCGGCCCGTGCCGACCCCGGCGTGCTGGCGGACAGGGCGCGGAGCTCGAATCCCGGTACGGCGGCGAGCGCGGGCAGGTGGGCGCGGGCGGCCCAGCCGCGGGAGGCGCTGAGGCCGATGATGCCGACGCCGATGGGGGCGGAGGAGGTGCGGGAAGGCATGACGAAGTCCTTTCGGCGGTGATGGCAGGTGGTGGGTGGCGCGGCGGCGGGCCGCCTGCCGCGCCGGGCGAGCGATCACGACAGTAGCCCATGTTCGCGTGAAAGTGAACATGGGCTTCTTCGGCGCCGCCCGCGGGTGAGGGATACTGGGCGCATGGCCAGCCGTACGTCCTCCCCGCTGCTCCACCCCGACGAGCGGGACTTCGACCTGTTCGCCGTCATGAACGCGCTCACCGACCCGGTCCGGCTGAGCATCGTCCTCAGGCTCGCCGACGAGTCGGCGGTGCCCTGCGGCACCTTCGACCTGCCCATCGCCAAGTCCGCGCTCAGCCGCCATCTGCGCGTGCTGCGCGAGGCGGGCGTCATCAGCCAGCGGGACGAAGGCACCCGCCGGGTCAACTCCCTGCGCGCGCAGGAGTTGGAGCGCCGCTTCCCCGGACTGCTCGACCTCGTCCTCAAGGAAGGCGCCAACCGCGGCACGCCGCAGCCGGTCCCCGCCTAGAGGGCACTTTCTTCGTTCTGGACGCCGCATTCCGCCTCCTTGGTGGAGTGCGGCGCTTTTTTGTTTGCTATTCCTAGGACCCCTAGGCTAAAACTAATACCCCTAGGCAGACAGGAACGTACGGAGGACACATGGCGCGGGCCGGGCTGACGGCGGAGCGGGTGACGCGGGCGGGGGCCGAGCTGGCGGACGAGGTCGGGCTCGACCAGCTGAGCATGTCGCGGCTGGCGCGGCGGCTCGGTGTGAAGGACGCGAGCCTGTACTCGCACGTCCGCGGGCTGGAGGATCTGCGCGGGCGGATCGCGCTGCTGGCGGCGGACGAGAAGACCATCCGCATCGCGGAGGCGACCGCCGGGCGCGCGGGCAAGGAGGCGCTCGTCGCGTTCGCCAACGCCTGGCGGGAGTACGCCCACCAGCACCCGGGCCGCTACACGGCGACGCAGATCCCGATCGACATCGATCCCGAGCTGGCCGCGAAGGCGCCCGGCCCGCGGCGCGCGGTCGAGCTGACGTACGGCATGCTGCGCGGCTACGGCCTGGCCGAGCCGGACCTGACCGACGCGGTGCGGCTGTTGCGCAGCACGTTCCACGGCTTTGTCGCCCTGGAGGCCGCCGGCGGTTTCGCGCACGCGCGCTCGCCGCAGCGTTCCTGGGACCGCGCCCTCGACGCCCTGCACGCCCTCCTGGAGCACTGGCCCTCGTCCCGAGAAGGAGACTCCTCATGACCGGTCCGACCATCGGCAGTCTGCGCGTGAACGGCGCGACCCTGCACTACGAAGTGCGCGGCCGGGGCCCGCTCCTGCTGCTGATCCCCGGCGGCACGGGCGGCGCGGCATCCTTCGACGGCATCGCCGACGAGCTGGCCGCCACGTACACCGTCGCGGCCTACGATCCGCGCGGCCTGTCCCGGAGCCCGCTGGACGACGCCGATGCCGAGCAGCGGGTGGCGGAACACGCGGAGGACGCGTTCCGGCTGCTGGAGTTGCTGTCGCCGGGTGAGCCCGCCCGGGTCTTCGGTTCCAGTTCGGGCGCGATCGCCGCCCTGCACCTGCTCACCGCCCACCCCGAGCGCGTCGAACGCGTCGTGGCGCACGAGCCGCCGGTGGTGGAGGTCCTGCCGGACGCGTCCGAGCACCGCGCGCTCATCGCGCGCGTACAGGAGACATTCCGTACGCAGGGGCCGATGCCGGCCATGGCGGTGTTCGCCGCGGGCCTGAAGAAGGACGGTGACACCGCCGAGCCCGCGCCCGCGCCCGAACTCCCGCCGGAGGCGGCGGCGCGCGCCGAGCAAACACTGGCCGGCCTGCCGTTCTTCGTCAGCCGCATCGTGCCCGCCTTCATGTCGTACGTCCCGGACCTCGACCGGCTCGCGTCGCTGTCGGACCGGCTCGTACTGGCCTGCGGGCAGGACTCGCGCGGCGAGCTGCCCTACCGCCCGGCCGCGCTCATGGCCGAGCGCTTCGGTACGGAGCTCCGGCATTTCCCCGGCGGGCACATCGGCCTGACCACGCATTCCGCCGAGTTCGGCGCAGCCATCGAAAAGGCCCTCCGTCCTCACCCCTCTCCGGGAAATGCCCCCTGCGGCCGTGCGATGCCGGGCATGGCGGTGTGACGCCGTCGCCTGCTGGTCGGCCGCATACCGGCCACGTCAGTCCTCGCCGTGCAGGCGACGGCCGTCGCGGGCCCGGACCACCTTCAGCACTCCCGCTCCGAGCAAACTCACGAGTGTCCCACCGGCGCAGCAGTGGAACAGTACGGTGAACCAGAAAGGACCGGCCGTGGTTTCGATGGAGCCGTCCGCGAAAATACAGGTGGTTTCCGGCGGCCACTCTTTTACCCGGATCTCCTGAAGCGGTGCGCTGTGCCCGAAGAAGCCGAGGGCGCATTCCTCGTCCATCGCGCCGGCATGCGCTCCGAGCCAGGCCAGACCGTAGGTGATGAGGAAACCGGTGCACGACCAGACGGCGAAGGCCCAAAGGAGGGTGGGCCGTATGCTCTTCCTGTCGCGCCCGCCCCGGGCATCGCGCCCTGCGAAAACCCGCCCGCCGACAGATTTCACGGGCACGCCCCGCCGACCGAGAGCTGTGGCCAGTGACGCGTGGCGTTCAGACGGCACATCCGGTCGATGACCTCGCGTGGATCGAGTTCCCACATGCGTGTGGCGTGGCTGTCGCCGCCACTGGCGAGACGGTGCCCGTCGGGGGCGAAGGCCACAGCGTTCGTGATATCGCCACGGCCGGTCAGCGTGGCATCGATCTGGTGGGTCGCCGTGTTCCAGAGGCGAATGGCGCGGTCGTCACCCGCCATGGCCAGGTGCCGGCCGTCCGGGGAAAATGCCAGGTCGGCCACGGCAGCAGGATGGTCGGCGAAGATGACCGTATGCCGATGGGTTGCCGTGTCCCATGAATGCACACGGGTGTTGGCGCTGATGAGGGTCCGTCCGTCGGGGCTGAAGGCGACTGCTTTGACGGCACCGGTGTTTCCGGCGCCAAGAGTGGCGAGTGGGCGGTGCGTACGCATCTGCCACAGACGTACCGTTCTGTCCGCGCCCGCGGTGGCCAGCGTACGGCCGTCCGGAGCGAAGGCGAGGTGGTGCACCACGCCCGTATGTCCGGAGAGCACCGCGATCTGCCGGTGTGAGCCGACGTCCCACAGGCGGGCCGTGTGGTCGCTGCTCGCAGTGGCCAGCGTACGGCCGTCGGGACTGAAGGCCACCGACCGGACGGCGGCCGAGTGCCCGGTGAGGGTGGCGACTTCGCGGTGAGTGGCGGCGTCCCAGAGCTTCACGGTGGAATCGTCACCGCCCGAGGCGAGCATCCGGCCGTTGGGGGAACAGGCGACGCTGCGCACCACGGACGCATGGCCGGCGAGGGTGGCCGGCATCCGGTGTGTGGACGTGTTCCACACCTTGACGGTGTGGTCCGTGCTCGCGGTGGCCAGGACGCGCCCGTCCGGCGCATACGCGATGTCCGTCACCGTGCCGGTGTGGCCGCCCAGTGGGTTCGGGCTGAATGCGGAGTAGGCGCTGAGCAGGCTGCTCCGGGCCTGGGGTGTGGGGTCCCGGTGGTAGGCGTTGAGCGCGGTGAGTACGGCTTCCTCCGGCCGGTCACGGATCAGCGCGTCGGCCCGGGCGGCGAGTTCCCGGGAGAGGGCGGCCCGGCGCTGGCCCAGCGCGGCCCGGCTCTGTTGTACGACGACGGCCACCGCCAGGAGGGACAGGACGAGCAGCACGGCAAGGCTGTGGGCAAGGATGCGCAGGCGTCGTACACGGCGCTGCTCGGTGCGCCGTTCCGTGGCCTCCAGGTCGGCGCTCGCTTCGAGGAACGCTCGCGTCGCAGGGCCGAGGGCCGCCTTCTCGCCGGGATCGGTGAGCCGGCCGCGGGTGGCGGCCAGCCGGGCTCCCCGGTACAGCAGGCTCTCGTCCCGGCCCTCCCGCTCCCACATCGACGCGGTTTCCGTGAGGAGCTGCCGGGCCCGCAGTGCGGCGCGGTCTTCATCGAGCCACTGGCGCAGGCGGGGCCAGGCGCGGAGGAGAATCTCGTGCGCCAGCTCGATGTGGTCCGTGTCGGCGGTCAGAATGCGCGCCCGGGTGAACACCTCCAGGACGGCTCGGGCCGTCTCCCGCTCCGGGCCGCTGCCGAGCAGGTTCTCGCGGAGGGTGCGGCGGCTGGTGTCGTGTTCCTCGCCGATGACGACCAGACGTAACAGCAGCTGCCGGGCCAGCATGTGCCGGTCCGGGGGCAGGGAGGCGAAGGCACGCTCGGCGGTGGTGGCCACGGCTCCCGAGATGCCGCCTGTCAGTTGGTAGCCGGACACCGTCAGTACACCGTTGTGCCGATGCTGCCAGGTACTCAGGAGAGCAAGGGGAGGACTCCGGCGCGTGCGGGGCCCGGGTCTGCCGTGATACCGGGGCTCACGCCGGCGTCGCGTACCAGGATTTCGACGAGCCCCGGCTCCATCTCCAGACCGGCTCGCCGGGCGGGCCTGGTGATGGTTTCCCGCAGTTGTGCCTCGGTCATGGGACCCAGGGCGACATGCCCGCGCTGCAAGGCGGCCCTGAGTCCGGGATACGCCAGACATCGGTCGTAGAAGTCGGCGCGTACTCCGAGTACGACGGGGGCGTACGGCAGTCCGGCATGCGGCCGCGCCGCGGTCAGGGCGAGAAGCGTCTCCACGAAGGCGGTCCGCTCGTGTTCGCTCCGGCAGAGGGTGAACGTCTCCTCGAACTGGTCGACCACCAGCACGAGCGCGGCAGTCCGCGTCCTGCCGGTGTCGCTGTCGCCTTCCACCGCGGCCGTTCCCTCACCCTTCGCGGCCTCGGCCGACCGGAATCCGTCCGCGGCGGCGGCCACCGCGACCGCGAAGGCTTCCGCTCCTTCGTGCAATGCCTCGGCGAGCAGATGCTGCGGGGTTCCCGTCACCCTTGCCACTTCCGTCGGGAATTTCTCCAGCGGATGCTCACCGGGGGTGAATACCACGACGGGCCAGTCCCGGGAACCGCTCACGGGTAAAGCGCCGCGGGCCAGCGCGGGTAACAGCCCGGCCCGCAGAAGCGAGGATTTCCCCGCCCCGGACGGGGCCGTGACCAGCAGAACACCCGGCTGGCGAAGCCGCTCCGTCAGCTGAGTGACCAGACCGGCCGCGGCCTCGTCGCGTCCGAAGAACCAACCCGCATCTCCCGGGCCGAAAGCGGCCAGGCCCTGATAGGGGCATTCCTCCTGGTTCTCCGACCGGGTTCCCCCATCGGTTCTCCCGGGGGGCCTGACCATCAGCTCCAGTGTTCCGCCGGTGTCCAGGGCTTGGTCACAAGCCCGGGCGAGCTCCCATGTCAGGGGTTTCTCACCGTTTTCGACCTTGCTCAGATATCCCTTGCTGTAAAAGGCGAGCCCGGCCAGCCGGACCAATGACACACCGCGTTCCAGCCGTAACCGGCGTAGCTGCCGGCCATGTCGCGACATCAGAGCCTCGCCGTACGAAGTGCCGGGCTCAGGGACTTGGCCCCCACTGGCTGTTCCCTTCTCGTATGACCGGACGGGCATCGGCACCGACCGGCACCCACGAAGATCATTTCAGCCCCGCAGAGGCAGGACAACGGCACATTCCGGCCCACCCTTCGCGCCCTGGCGGACCGTGCCCGTAGGGCGGACGAGCAGGTTCCGCTGCCGCGAAGGCACTGCCGCGGCGGTCGGTTGTGGTGCGCAGCCGCACGTCGGAGGCTGTTTCCCGCTCTCGGGTCCGCGGAGGAAACAGGGAAACCCTGGCCCTCCGGCCACTGATCGACTGAGCTGTCACAGGCCGGCCTCATGAGGCGGGTGGTACTGGGGGGATGCCACCCGGGGGAGCCTCGGAGGCCGGCGCTCACCACGTCGGTGAACGCGTACAGCGACAGCGGAAAGCGACCGCCTTCCGGCAACAACCCCGGCAGTGAAGCCGCGCGGTCGCGGGCACACCGCTCCCCCGCACGGAAGACGAAATACGCCGCTCTTTTCCGGCCCTGCCGGAAAGGCGGCACATCGATAGGGAGGATCTGTGTTCCGAACGAAGCGAGCGCGCCGCCGTTCCCGTCCGGCGGCGGTCGCGGCCGTCGCCGTCGCCGCGGCCCTGCTGCCGGCGGCCTCCGCCACCGCCACCACGCCCGGCGCGCCCGTCTCCGCGCCCGCGGCGCACCCGGCACAGGCGCAGGAACGGCCCGCGTCCGAGCGCCCGACCCTGTACGCCCGTGATCACGACGGCGAGCTGTGGCAGTACGAGGGCACCGGTTACTCGTACACGCCGTTCAAGCCCCGGCGGCAGATCGGCGGCGGGTGGGACGCCCATGCCGACATCACGTCGCTCAACGGCACGACCGCCGACGGCAAGGGGGATGTCGTGGCCGTCGACAAGACGGGAATGATGTTCTTCTACAAGGGCAGCGGTGACCCCTCCCAGCCCTTCGAACCGCGCATCCAGATCGGACTCGGCTGGGACCGGTACTCCCGCATCGCCGGTGCCAGTGATACCAACCACGACGGAAAGAACGACCTGGTGGCCCGCGACCGCAACGGCGTGCTGTGGTTCTACGCAGGTACGGGCGAGCCCACCGAGCCTTTCAGGCCGCCGGTGAAGGTCGGCGGCGGCTGGAACGCCTATAAGAATGTGGTCACTTACAGCGACGGCGTCCTGGCCCGCGATTTCGACGGCGTCCTGTGGGCCTACAAGGCCACCGGGTCCCCCTCCTACGAGGAGCCGTTCTATCCGCGTGTCCGGGTGAGCGAGGGCTGGGGCAGCTACCACGACATCACCGGTGTCCGGGACGTGGACGGCGACAACCTGGCCGACATGGTCGCCCGCGGGTCGGGGGGCGGCCGGCTGTGGCTGCACCAAGGCGAGCGCAGCCAAGGCATGGTGATCCCCGAGGAACGCAGCGAGCTGGTCGGGGGCGGCTGGCAGATCTACGACAAGCTCTTCTGACCGGCCGAAACGCCGCTCCCCCTCCCGGCGGCCCGGAAGGGGGAGCGGGGCCATCGTCGTGCTCAGGCGGTCAGCTGTACGTCGGCACCGGACGCCGGTGCCGCGTCCTTCACCCGGTGCGTGGCGTCCGCCACACGGGGCGCGGTCGCGAGCTGCTGCCGGGCGGCGGCGAGGGCGTCCTCGGGTCTGCGGGTCCCGGTGGAGACGCACAGCGTGTAGGTCACGTCCTCCAGCCGCCGGCGCGATGCGTCGGTGCCCTGCTCCGCGTGGTGGGCCCGCGCCGTCTCGTAACGCTCGACAAGATCCCGCAGGACCGCGGGGTGGGCCATCAGCACGTGTTGTCCTCTCCTCGTCGTAGGAATATCGGCAACGGGAAAAGCGTCAGGCTTCGACGCACAGGCCGGTACGCAACTTGCGCAGGGTACGGGCCAGCAGCCGGGAAACGTGCATCTGGGAAATGCCGAGCGCCTCCCCTATCTTCGACTGCGTCATTTCCTGGCCGAAGCGCATTTCGATGATCTGGCGCTCCCGGTCGTCCAGTTGCTGGATGAGCGGGGCGAGCGCGTGCAGGTTCTCGACGGTTTCCATGGCCGGGTCCGTGTCGCCCATGGTGTCGGCGACGGTACGGGCCTTGCCGTTGGCCGGGCCGTCGTCGGACTGCTCGTTGGGCGAGTCCAGGGAGCCGGCGGCGTAGCCGTTGGCGGCGATGAGGCCGTCCAGGACCTCTTCCTCGGTGATCTTCAAATGGGTGGCCAGGTCCTTGACCGTGGGGTCGCGGTCGAGGGTGCCGGCGAGCTGTTCCTTGGCCTTGGCGATTTCGACCCGCAGTTCCTGGAGGCGGCGCGGCACGTGCACCGCCCAGCTGGTGTCGCGGAAGAAGCGCTTGATCTCACCGACGATGTACGGGACGGCGAAGGAGGTGAATTCCACCTCGCGGGAGAGGTCGAAGCGGTCGATGGCCTTGATGAGGCCGATCGTGCCGACCTGGATGATGTCTTCCATCTCGCCGCTTCCGCGGTTGCGGAACCGGCCGGCGGCGAACCGCACCAGCGACAGATTCATTTCGATGAGCGTATTGCGCGCGTATTGGTATTCGTGTGTGCCCTCTTCGAGGACCTGGAGCCGGTCGAAGAACAGCTTCGACAGCTCGCGTGCGTCCTTGGGGGCGATCTTGCCCGCGTCCTCGACCCACGGCAGTCCCTCGGCAACGCCCGCTGCCCCGCCCGACGGCCGGTCGGTGCCGGTCGCCTGGTCGAGCTCCACAGTCCGCACTGCTGCCGTTGTCATGACTCGCCCTTTCCTGAGTGTCGACGACGATGCGTAGGACCGGGTTCCCCGAACGGCACCGGTCATTCCTCACAGATCAAAAACAGTCGTCGCAGGTGACGGACGTGACACCGGGTTCAAGCCAAGGCGGGAGGCTGGGCGGCGTGTTGGGGCATTGGCCGCAAGAGCCGTCGAGTTGGACAGATCATGGCAAATCTCTGCGCAGGTCCGTCCCCTCCTGTCGACTTCACGTCCCGGGCGCTGTCGTCCGCGGTGCCGCCGGAGGCGTCCCGCTGAACGCGTCCGCCGGAATGTTGGGCATGGCCTGGCTGGATATGCGGTAGCGGCCGTCGAGGGGTTTCCCGGCCCGGGTCACGTGGACGGTGAGCGGGCCGGCCCATTCGTAGTGGTGCTCCGCGGCGTGCCGGGCCAGTACGTCGGTCAGCTCCTGGCCGATCTGCGCTTCCCGCTCGCCGAGCTGTTCGTGTACGGCGGGGGCGAGTTCCACTTTGTAGGCGTTGGGGACGAGCACCCGGTCGTGGGCGGCCACCACGGCGTGGTCGTCGCACTCGCGTCGCAGGTCGTCGCACAGCTCGACCGGGTCGTTCCCGAGCACCTTGTCGACCAGCGCACTTTCCCAGTGCTCCACCGTCTTCTCCATGCGCGTGAGCAATCCCATGCCGGCCGGGTTCCCGGTTCACGGGGTCCCATTCGGCGCAGTGGACGGCGGCGGGCGACGACCCGCGGTCCGCATGAATCCCGTACCGGTTACGGGTGTCGGATCTCCGGCGGGGCGGGCGCCTCGGGAGCCGGCGGGGCTTCGGGGGCGTCGAACGGCGGCGGCTCCTCGGCCGTCGAGGACTTCGGGCGGGCCGGCCGCGGCGCGGCGGGAGCCGACGGCGCGACCGGGGTGCCGGGTACCGAAGGGGCCGGCGGCGGGGCGGGGGCCTCGGGTGCGGCCGGCTGGGGCGGAGCCGGAACGCGGGCCTCGGGTGTGTGGTTCTCGTGGGAAGCGGACATGGTGTTCTCCTTTTCGGTTGCGGGAGGGAATTGCCGGTACCGGATATGTGGCGCCGGGAAAGGCGCCTCTGCCGGTGGTGTCCGCGTCACTGCGTGACGCGGCGGGCGAACGAGCGCATGGCGAGCCATACGAACCCGGCCGCGCCCACGGCCAGGGCGGTGAGGAAGGCCCACGTCGGCATGTGGCCGACCTGGGGTGTGAGGACGGCGCGCAGTCCCTCGTTCATGTAGACCATCGGGTTGAAGAGCACGGCGATCTGCAGCCAGGGCGTGCCGTCCAGCGACGACCACGGGAAGTAGACGCAGCCGAGCATCATCGCGGGGAACATCACCAGGGTGAACAGCACCTGGATCTGGCGCGGGTCGATCCGGGTGGCCAGGTACATGCCGATCGCGGCGGCCAGCACCGCGCCCGCGAGCAGGACGAAGACGAGCATCGGCCAGTTGGCGACCGATACCGCGGGGCCCTGTCCCTGGGCGTGCACCAGCAGCACGACGGGGAAGACGAGGACGCCCGCCACCAGGCCCTCGACGACGGCGGAGAGGATCTTCTGGAGCCCGAGCACCCGGACCGGGACCGGCGCGAGCGCCCGGTCCTCGATGGCGCCGGGCCCGGACAGCTCCATGACCAGGGGGAAGGTCACCGCGGCCATCGCCTGGAGGACCATGGAGGAGCCCACCAGGCCGGGCACCATGATGGTGGAGAACGCCTCTCCCCCGGGTCCGGCCCCGCCGCCGCCCACCTTCGGCAGCACATAGGCGAAGACGAAGACGAACAGCAGCGGCTGGATGACGATGCGTACGGCGCTCATCACGAAGTTGCGGCGCAGCACCCGGGCGTCACGCGCCATCATGGCCGCGAAGGTGTGCAGGGTCCGGCTGCGGACGGCGGGTGCCTTGGTCAGTACGGTGGTGGTCATTCGCGGAACTCCCGTCCGGTCAGCGTCAGGAACACGGTTTCCAGGCTGGGGCTGATCTGGGACGCGTCGAGGACGGTGAGCCCGGCCTTGGTGGCCAGCGCGACCAGGTCGCTGAGCACGCCGTCGGCGTCCTTGGCGAAGACCCGTACCTGTCCGTCCGCTGCCTCCACCCGGTCGGCGCGCGCCATCGCGCGCACCGCGGCGAGGTCGAAGTCGCCGCCTTCGTGGACGATGGTGACGACGGTCTCCGCGCCGATCGAGTCGCGCAGCGCCTTGGCGCTGTCGCAGGCCAGCACCCGGCCGTGGTCGATCACGGCCAGCCGGTCGCACAGTGTCTCGGCCTCTTCCATGTGGTGCGTCGTGAGCAGGATCGTCTGCCCGTCGGCCTGGAGGCCGCGCAGGATGTCCCACAGGTGGAGGCGGGACTGCGGGTCGAGGCCGGCCGTCGGTTCGTCGAGGAAGAGCACGTCGGGGCGGTGGACCAGGGCCCGCGCGATCATGACGCGTTTGAGCTGCCCGCCGGAGAGTTCGAAGACGCGGGCCCGGCCGCGGTCGGTCAGGCCGAAGAGCGCGAGGAGGTCCTGTGCCCTGGCGCGGGCGGCGCGGCGGCCGAGGCCGAAGTACCGGCCGCGGAACTCCAGGTTCTCGGCCACGGTCAGCTCGATGTCGAGGGTGTTGTCCTGCGCCACCACGCCGATGCGCCGTTTGACCGCCACCGGGTCGGCGGCCATGTCCAGGCCGCAGATCCCGGCGTGGCCCGCCGAGGGGCGGATCATGGTCGTGAGCATGCCGATGGTGGTGGACTTGCCGGCGCCGTTGGGGCCGAGCAGTCCGAAGAACTCTCCTTTCGGCACGCTCAGGGAGAGGCCGCGCACGGCCTCCACCGCGCCGCCCGGCCCTGGATAGCTCTTCTGCAGGCCGTCGGCGTGGATCGCCAGATTGCCGGACATCCGGGCACCTTCCTGTTGTCGCCGCCCGCTCGGTGCGGGACGTGTTGCGGTGGAATGGGTCATGGCGCCGGGCTCGCGTCCCGGTGCGGGCGGCCGTCCGCCGCCGTGGGCGGGTCGATCCGGAGGCGGCCGAGTTTCGCCCCGGGTTCCGCTGCGACCTGTCGCAGTACGCGGGTCAGCTGGGCGGCCAGCGCTTCCACGGTCGGCCGTTCATACAGGTCGGCGCTGTACCAGATGACGCCCTCGACGCCGGCCGGACTGCCGCCGTCCGACCTCAACTCCCGTAGGGTGACGGCCAGTTCGCTGCGTGCCGCGCCGCGGTTGCGGTGGGCGGGCCGAAGCGGCCGGGCCGTGAGGCCGGGCAGGTCCCAGGGCGCTTCCGGCAGGTTCTCCATCCCGATGATCATCTGGAAGGGCCGGTGTCCGAGGCGTTCCTCAACGGGCTGGGACGGCAGGTCCTCGTGCGCGTACGCGGCGAGGTCGGCCTTGCGTACCCGGCGGACGAGTTCGGCGAACGCCGGGTCGCCGCCCGCGTCGGCGCGCAGCACCAGATGGTTGGCGAACAGGCCGACCACGTCGCTCGTCGCGTCGTCGGCACGTCCGGCGGAGACGGTGCCCATCGGGACGCTCTCGGCGCCGCGCCGCGCCCACAGGGCGGCGACGGCCGCCCGCAGCACCATGAACAGGGTGGCCCGCTCGCGCCGCGCGGTCTCCAGCAGGGCCCGGTGCCCGGCCTCGTCCACCACGAAGGTGACCTGGCCGCCCTCGCCGGTGGGCGGGTCCGGCGGTGTCCGGTCCGGGGCCAGCAGAGGTTGCTGCGGCAGATCGGCGAGGACGCGGGTCCAGTACGCGAGGCGGCGGCCGAACGGGCTGTCCGGGTCGTCGAGGCGGGCCAGCTGCTCGTGCTGCCGTACGGCGAAGTCGGCGTACTGAAGGGGCAGCGGCGCCCACCCGGGTTCGCCGCCGGCCGCGCGTGCGGCGTACGCGGTGGACAGGTCACGGGCGATCAGCCCGGTGGACCAGCCGTCCGCGGCGATGTGGTGCACCACGATCTGGAGCACGTGGTCGTCGGGTGCGAGAGCCAAGAGGGTGGCCCGGCAGGGCGGTCCGGCGGCGAGGTCGAAGGGACGGGCGTGGGCCGTGTCCAGGGCGGCGGTCAGCTCGTCCTCGGTCACGGGTACGACGGGAAGGGCCACCGGGGCGGGCTCGGTGATCACCTGCCCGGCCGTCTCGGTGAAGCGGGTGCGCAGGGATTCGTGGCGGGCGAGTACGTCGTTCCAGGCCGCTTCCAGGGCGTGCGGCCGCAGCGGACCGCCGAGCCGTACCGTCAGCGGGATGTTGTACCGGCTCTCGCCGGAGAGCATGGAGCGCTGACCGGGTGTCAGCGGGATGGTGTCGGGGCGCGGTCCCGCGTCCGGTACGGGCTGCTCGGCGGTGTCGGCCAGGCGGGCGGCCAGGTCGGCCGGGGACGGCGCCTCGAACAGCTCGCGCACTTCCAGGTCCTTGCCGAGGACGGCCTGCACGCGTCCGGCGAGCCGGACCGCCAGCAGCGAGTCGCCGCCGAGATCGAAGAACCCGTCCTCGGCGCCGACCCGGGCGACGCCCAGGATCTCGGCGAACAGGGAGCACAGGATCTCCTCCACCGGCGAGTTCGGGCCGCGGCCGCGGTATCCGGCCGGGAGGTCCGGGGCGGGCAGGGCGGCCCGGTCGACCTTGCTGTTGGCGGTCAGCGGCAGCGCGTCCAGGGCCACCGTCGCCGACGGCACCATGTAGTCGGGCAGCCGCTCGGCCGCGAAGTTGCGTACGCCCGCCGCGTCTCCCACGACGTACGCGACCAGCCGTTTGTCGCCCGGCCTGTCCTCCCTGGCCAGCACCGCGACCTGCGTCACCCCGGGGCAGCGGGCGAGGACGGCCTCGATCTCGGCCGGCTCGATCCGGAACCCCCGGATCTTCACCTGGTCGTCGGCGCGCCCCAGGAAGACCAGTTGCCCGTCGTGGTCCCAGCGGACCAGGTCGCCGGTGCGGTACATCCGGGCGCCGCCCTCGTACGGGCACGCCACGAACCGTTCGGCGGTCGGCGCCGGACGGCCGAGGTAGCCGCGGGCGACGCCCTGCCCGGCGATGTACAGCTCCCCCGTGACCTCGGGCGGGACCGGCCGGAGCGCGGCGTCCAGCACGTAGACCCGTACCGCGTCGCGCGGGCCGCCGATCGGGAGGACGGCCGGGGCCGGTGCGCCGGGGCCGACGGCGAAGGTGGTGGCGCACAGGGTGGTTTCCGTCGGCCCGTACAGGTGGCTGACGGTGAGTCCGGGGCAGGCGTCCCGGACGCTCGCGACGGCCTCGGCCGGTACCGCGTCGCCGCCGGTCAGGACGTGCCGCAGACCGGCGAAGCACTCGGGCGTCTCCTGCGCGAGGACGCGGAAGAGCCCGGCCGTCAGGTGCACGGCCGTCAGCTCGTGGTCGGTGACCAGGCGGGCCAGCGCCTTCGCGGTGAGGTCGTCCGGTGGCGCGATCACCACCCGCCCGCCGTTGAGGAGCGGGACCCACAGTTCGAGGGTGGAGGCGTCGAAGGTGTGCGGGGCGTGGAAGAGGACGCGTCCGGTGGCGATGCCGTCCCAGCAGGCGTCGAGGGCGAGGGCGGTGATGTTGCCGTGGGTGGCGACGACGCCCTTGGGCTCGCCGGTCGAGCCGGAGGTGTACATCACGTACAGGCCGGAGTCCGGCGTGACGGTGGTCGTGAACGGGGTGTCGGCGCGGGTCCGCAGGGCGTCCTCGACGTCGGTCTCCGTCAGGACGGCGGCGGGCGCGGCGTCGTCGAGCAGGGCCCGTACCCGCTTGGCGGGCAGGGCGGTGTCCACCGGTACGGCCACCGCCCCGGCCTTGGCCGCGCCCAGCAGCGCGACGACGAGTTCGGGCGAGCGGGCGAGGGTGACCACCACCCGGTCTCCCGGCCGGGTGCCGGCGGCGTGCAGGTGGCGGGCGACCTGGTTGGCCCGCGCGTCCAGGCAGGCGTACGTCAGGGTCGTCTCGCCGGACACCAGCGCGATGTCGTCGGCGTGCTGTCGTACGGCCCGCGCGAACAGTTCCGGGACGGTCGTGGGCGCGGGGCCCGCGGCGCCGGTGTTGACGCCGTGCAGGAGCCGGTCGGCCTCGCCGTCGACGAGGATGTCGATGTCACCGGCCTTGATGTCCGGATCGGCCGCGAGCTGGCCAAGAATGCCGACGAATCGGGCGGCCAGGAGTTCCGCACTGCGGCGGTCGATCAGCTCCGGGCGGTGGGTGAGCAGGAACAGCAGCTCGGGGCCCGGGAAGGCGGCCAGGCTGAGCGGGTAGTGGCTGACGTTGTGGGCGCGTACGGGAGTGAGCTTCAGCGGCGGTCCCTCCTCCTCCGCCAGGGGACCGCGCGGGAAGCTCTCGTAGACCAGCAGGCTGTCGAACTCGGCTCCTGGCCCGCCCGCGCGCTGGATTTCGCTCAGCCCCAGGTACTGGTGGGAGATGAGGGCGCCCTGCCGGGTCTGCACGCCGGTGAGAAGTTCGGCCACCGGCCGGTCGGCCGTCAGGGGCACCCGTACGGGAATGGTGTTGATGAACAGCCCGAGCATGCTCTCCACGCCGCGCAGTTCGGCGGGGCGGGCCGCGACCGTCGCGCCGAACACCACGTCGTCCCGGCCCAGCAGGCGGCCGAGGAGGAGCGCCCAGGCGCCCTGGACGAAGGTGTTGGGGGTCAGGCCGGATCGGCGGGCCAGTTCGGTGAGCGCTTCGGTGGCGGCCCGGTCGAGCTTCGCGGAGATCTGTTCGTGTCCGGCGGAGGGCGCCGGGCGGCTCGCCGACGGTGCCAGCAGCGTCGGTTCGCGCAGCCCGGCGAGGTCGGCCCGCCACGCGGCGCGGGAGGCTTCCTTGTCCTGGGCGGCCAGCCATCCGAGGTAGTCGCGGTAGGGCGGTACGGGCGGCAGGCCGGACGGGTCCCCACCCGCCTCGTAGAGGGTCCACAGTTCGTGCTGGAGCGTGGGCAGTGACCAGCCGTCCATCAGGATGTGGTGGTTCGTGCAGATCAGCCGGTGCCGGTCCGGTCCGAGGCGCAGCAGCATCAGCCGGAGCAGCGGCGGTACGGCCAGGTCGAAGCGCCGTACGCGGTCCTCGTGGGCCAGCCGTTCCGCCTCCGCGAGGGCGGCTTCGGGCGACCGGTCACTGAGGTCGACGTCCCGCCAGGGCAGCTCCACGCGGGCCGGGATGACCTGGACGGGCTGTTCGAGGCCCGGCGGCTGGCGGAAGCAGGCCCGCAGGGTGGCGTGCCGGGCCACCAGCGCCTGCCAGGAGGCGCGCAGCGCGGCCGCGTCGAGGTTCCCTTCGATGTCCACGGCGTCCTGGACCACGTAGGCGTCCTCGGCCCGCTCGTCGAAGAGGGAGTGGAAGAGCAGTCCCTCCTGGAGCGGCGTCAGCGGCCACACATCTTCTATGCGGCGTTCCACGGCATACCTCCCGTACCGGGTATTTCATTGAAGTCGTCCTCCAGGGCCTCCAGCTGGCCGAGCGTCAGGTCGACCAGCGGCAGGTCCGAGGGGGTCAGGCCGCCCGCGTGCGGGGCCTCGCCGAGCGCGGCCAGCCCGGCCAGCAGGGCGGTCCAGCGGTCCGCCAGGTGCTCGGCCCCGTTCTCGGTCAGGGCCCCGTCCAGCCACGACACCAGCAGCACCAGCTCGGGGCCGGTGTCGCCGTCGCGGACCAGGCCGCCGAACTCCAGCGCGTGCAGGGCGGGCAGCTCCGGGTCGGCGTCGGCGCCCATGGCGCGGGGGCCGGCCGGCTGCCAGTCACCGGTGTCCGGGCCGGCGACGGCGAACCGGCCCAGGTAGTTGAATCCGGCCGCGGGGGTGGGCAGGTCTCCGGATGCCTGCGCGGCCTGTTCCTTGACGCGTTTGAGCAGCCGGCCAGCGGCCGGGCCGCCCGCGCGCACCTCGTCGAAGTCGGTGACGCCCGCGTCCAGGCGGACCGGGCGCAGGGTGGTGAACCAGCCCACCGTCCGCGACAGGTCCAGGTCGCCGTCGCGGCCGTGCCCTTCCACGTCCAGGACGACCGGGCCGGGCCGGTCCTCGGTGAGGGCCGCGGTGAGCGCGGCGAGCAGCACGTCGCCGGTGGTGGCGTGGAAGGCGGCGGGCACGGTGGTCAGCACCGCTTCGGCCGTCCGCGCGGGCACGGTGAACGTGCGCTGCCGCATCTGCCCTTCGGTGCCCTGGAGCGGCCCGGCGGGCCGTGGCCGGTAGGCCGCCGCCGCTTGACCGGCGTACGTACGGAACGCGGCCGCGACCGGCGCGAGTTCCGCGTCCGGCTCGGCCCAGGCCGCCGCGAGGTCCGGCAGCAGGATGCGCCAGGAAACCGCGTCGAAGACCAGGTGGTGCACGACGATCACGAGCCGTCCGGACCGCCCGCTCCCCCGGTCGAACCAGACCGCTCGCAGGGTGGTGCCGGTACGCGGGTCGAGCCGGCCGGACGTGGCCCGTGCCTCGGCGTCGATCAGGTCCTCGAACGCCTCGCCCGTCAGTCCCGTGGCATCGACGCGCCGGACCCGGTCCGGTACGGGTGCCGCGTCGCCGACTTCGAGGTACGGTTCCGCACCGTCCGGAACGACCAGGCGGGCCCGCAGCATGGCGTGGTGGTCCACGGCCTTCTCGACGGCCCGGGTCAGCCGGTCGAGCCCGGCCCGCGCGGGGACCCGTACGACGGTCCACTGTGCGAAGCGGGCGGCCAGCACCTCCGGTCCGCCGCGCGCCGCCAGCTCCCGCATGATCGGGGTGAGGGGGACGACACCGTGGCCGTCGTCGTGCCGGATGTCGTCCTCCGTGACGGGCCGGGCGACCAGGGCGAGCGCTTCCGGTGTCTTGTGCTGGAAGACCTCGGCCGCGGTGATCCGGTATCCGGCCTTGGCGGCGCGGGCGACGAGCAGCAGGGAGATGATGCTGTCGCCGCCGAGCTCGAAGAAGCTCGCGTCCGCGGCGACGGGAACGGACGGTTGCGTGGCGTCGTCCGGCGTCCCGATGCCGAGGAGTTCCGCGAAGAGGTGGCAGAACAGCGTCTCCAGCGGGGTGCGCGGAGCCCGCCCCGCCGACGCCGCCGCGTAGTCGGGAGCCGGCAGGGCGGCCCGGTCGACCTTGCTGTTGACGGTCAGCGGCAGCTCGTCCAGCACCACCGTCGCCGACGGCACCATGTAGTCCGGCAGCCGCTCGGCCGCGAAGTCCCGTATGTGTACGGAGTTCCCGACCACGTACGCCACCAGCCGCTTGTCGCCCGGCCGGTCCTCCCGCGCCAGCACCGCCACCTGCTCGACGCCCGGGCAGCGCGCGAGCACCGCCTCGACCTCCGCGAGCTCGATCCGGAAGCCCCGGACCTTCACCTGGTCGTCGGCGCGGCCCAGGAAGACGAGGTTCCCGTCCCGGTCCCAGCGCACCAGGTCCCCGGTGCGGTACATGCGCCCGCCGCCGTACGGGCAGGCCACGAACCGTTCGGCGGTCCCGGCGATGTACAGCTCGCCGGGCATGCCCACCGGGACGGGGCGCAGGAACCGGTCCAGGGCGTAGACCCGGGTGCCGTCGCGCGGACGGCCGATCGGCAGGACGGGCGGGGCTTCCGCGCCGGGCGGGAGGGTGTGGGTGGTGGCGCAGAGGGTGGTTTCGGTCGGTCCGTACAGGTGGTGCAGCGTGACGCCGGAGCACGCCTCGGCGACCCGGGCGACCGCCTCGGGCGGCACCACGTCGCCGCCGGTCAGCACGTGCCGCAGGCCCGCGAAGCACTCGGGCGTCTCCTGCGCCAGCGCCCGGAACAGTCCGGCCGTGACATGCACCGCCGTGATCTCGTGCTCCGCGACGAGTCCGGCGAGCGTCCCGCCGTCCATGTCCACGGCGGGCGCGACCACGACGCAGCCGCCGCCGAGCAGCGGCACCCACAGTTCGAAGGCCGACGCGTCGAAGGCGTGCGGCGCGTGGAACAGCACCCGGCCCGTTCCGATGTCCCCCCAGCACGCGTCGCGCGCGAGCGCCGCCGCACCGCCGTGGGTGACCATGACGCCCTTGGGCGTTCCGGTCGAGCCGGAGGTGTACATCACGTACAGGCCGGAGTCCGGGGACACCCGTACCGGGGGCGGCGACGCGGGGAAGCCGTCGAGCACGTCCGCCGCCGGCACCTCGGTCACCACCAGCGCGGGGGCGGCGTCCTCCAGCAGGTACCGCACCCGCTCGGCCGGATACGCGGTGTCCACCGGCACGAACACGGCGCCCGCCTTGGCGATCCCGAGCAGGACGGTCACCAGCTCGGCGGTCCTGGGCAGCAGCACCGCCACCCGGTCCCCCGCGCCGACCCCCTGGGCGTGCAGGTGGTGCGCGAACCGGTTCGCCCGCGCGTCGAGTTCCCCGTACGTGAGAGTCAGCGCGCCGGACACCACGGCCGCCGCGTCCGGGTGACGGGCCGCGGCCTGCTCGAACAGGCCGGGCACCGTCCGTCCCGCGGCACCGGCGCCGGACGGACCGACGTTCACCCCGGACACCAGCCGCTCCCGCTCACCGTCCAGCAGGAGGTCGAGGTCTCCCACCCGGGCCCGCGCGTCGTCGGCGAACCGGCCGAACACCGCCACCAGGCGCTCGGTCAGCGCCTGCGCGGTGGCCGGGTCGAACAGGTCGGTGGCGAACTCCAGCAGCCCGTCGAGGCCGCCGCCGTCCGGCCGCTCGCGCAGCACCACCGACAGGTCGAACTTCGAGCTGGTCAGCCCCACCGGGACGACCTCGGCGCCCAGGCCGGGGGCCGCGAAGTCGGTGCCCGGCGCGTTCTGGAGGGCGAAGGCGACCTGGAACAGCGGGTGCCGGGCCAGCGAGCGGACCGGGTTCAGTACGTCCACCAGGTGCTCGAACGGCAGGTCCTGGTGGGCGTAGGCGGCGAGATCGGCCTCGCGTACCCGCCGGACCAGCTCGGTGAAGGAGGGGTTGCCCCCGGCGTCGGTGCGCAGCACCAGCGTGTTGAGGAAGTTGCCGACCAGCCCGTCCAGCGTCTCGTCCGTACGGCCCGCGATGGGCGTGCCCAGCGGTATGTCCTCCGCGCCGGCGAGCCGGGACAGCAGCGCGACGACGGCGGCCTGCGCGACCATGAACAGTGTCGCGTCGCACTCCCGCGCGATCTCCTGGAACCGCCGGTGCACGGCGGCGTCCACGGTGAACGGCAGCATCGCTCCCCGGTGGCTGGCGGCCGCGGGCCGGGGCCGGTCGAAGGGCAGCTCCAGCTGTTCCGGCAGGCCGGCGAGGGTACGGGTCCAGAAGTCGAGCTGCCGGCCGAAGAGGCCGTCCTCGGTGTCCTGGGCGAGGAGGTCGCGCTGCCAGAGGGTGAAGTCGGCGTACTGGACGGGCAGCGGCGCCCAGTCGGGCGCACGGTCCTCGGCCCGCGCCGTGTAGGCGGCCGACAGGTCACGCATGAGGACGCCCATGGACCAGCCGTCGGCGGCGATGTGGTGCACGATGATCAGCAGCACATGCTCGGTCGGTGATATCTCGTAAAGCGTGGCCCGCCAGGGCAGTTCCGTTTCGAGACGGAAACCGCGGGCGGCTTCGGCGGCCATGGCGGCGTCCAGCGCATCGTCACTGACAGCGGCCGTTTCGATCCGTGCTGGTACGGCGGCCAGGATTTCCTGGTGGGCGCTGCCGCCGTCGTCGGGGTAGCGGGTGCGCAGGGTTTCGTGCCGCCCCACCACATCGCCCCAGGCCGCCTCCAACGCCGCGACGTTCAATTCCCCGGTCAGACGAATAGCGAGGGGAATGTTGTTGGTCGGACTCGGCCCTTCCAAGCTGTGCAGGAACCACATCCGCTGCTGCCCGAACGACAACGGCATCGGATCAGGCCGCTCCGCCGGT
>NZ_LGCW01000286.1:0-50392 GCF_001279365.1 Streptomyces sp. NRRL F-5755
CACCCCCCGCTTCCCCCGCTCCCGCCCGACCACCTCGCCCACCTGGCCCGGCGCGCCGGACTGCCGCTTCCGTCCGACCGCCTGGCCGGTGTCGCGGCGACCGTGCACGCCATCGACACGGTCCTCGGCGCGTTGCGCGACGTACCGCTGGGCGAGACCCCGCCCGCGCCCTCCTTCACCGCCGTACCCGGCGGCGCCCCCTCCCGGAGGACCTCATGAGCCATCCCGGCCACCTCGATCACCTCCCCACCGAGCCCTACCGGCTCTCGCTCACCGAAGCCGCCCGCCTCATCGCGGACCGCGCCCTGTCCCCCGTCGAACTCACCACCTCCGTCCTCGACCGGGCCGAAGCCGTGGAGCCGAAGCTCGGGGCCTATGTGTCGGTGGCCCGTGAGGCCGCGCTGCGGTCCGCCGCCGAGGCCGAGCGGGAGATCGCCGCCGGGCGGCCCCGGGGTCCGCTGCACGGCGTTCCGATGGCGCTGAAGGACCTGATCGACGTCGCGGGCGTACCGACCACGGCCAGTTCCCGGGTGCGCGCGGACCACGTGCCGGACGCGGACGCCGCCGTGACGGAGCGGCTGCGCGCGGCCGGCGCGGTGCTGACCGGCAAGACCCACACCCACGAGTTCGCGTACGGGCTGACCACCCCGCAGACCCGCAACGCCTGGTCGCCCGAGCACATACCCGGCGGCTCCAGCGGCGGTTCGGCGGCGGCCGTCGCCGCCGGTACGGCCACCTTCGCCCTCGGTACGGACACCGGCGGCTCGATCCGCGTCCCCGCCGCCCTCAACCACGTCGTCGGCCTGAAGCCGACGTACGGCCTGGTCCCCCGGCACGGCGTGACGTCCCTGTCGTGGTCGCTGGACCACGTGGGCCCGCTCACCCGTACGGCGGCCGACGCGGCCCTCGTCCTCCAGGCCCTCGCCGGACACGACCCGCGCGACCCGGCGTCCCTCGCCCACCCGCCCGAGGACTACACCCGGGCCCTCGGCGCGCCGATCGCCGGACTGCGCGTCGGCATCCCCGCCAACTACTACTTCGAGCGCGTACAGCCCCAGGTCGCGGCCGCGGTCCGCACCGCCGTCGACGCGCTCACCGCGCTCGGCGCCACCACCGTGCCCGTGCGCATACCGATGACGGAGTATGTGCACGCCGCCCAGTGGGGCCTGATGGTCCCGGAGGCCACGGCGTACCACCAGGACATGCTGCGGGCCTCGCCCGGCCTGTACGCCGACGACGTGCGCATCCTCCTGGAGGCGGGCGAATTCGTCCCGGCCACCGACTACATCCGCGCCCAGCGCACCCGGACGATCATGCACCAGCGGTGGCTGGCGCTCTTCGACGGAACCGATGGCCCGGAGGGCGCCGGCGGTATCGACGTGCTCGCGGCCCCGGCCGTCCCCGCCACCGCCGCCCGCGCCGGGCAGTCGGAGTTCACCTGGCCCGACGGCTCGACCGAGTCGGTCTCCGACGCGTACGTACGGCTCTCCGCCCCCGCCAACCTCACCGGCTTCCCGGCGCTCTCCCTGCCCGTCGGCCGCGACGGCCAGGGCCTGCCGATCGGTATGCAGCTGATCGGCCGCCCGCTGGCCGAGGCCACCCTGCTCCGGCTGGCGCACGCCTACGAGACCGCCCACCGGCCGGCGCCGGAACTCGCGCCGCTGTAGCCGTCAGGCGGGCAGCAGCCGCTCCACCAGGCTCCGGGCGTAGTCCACCGCGCCCGGGCCGGTCTCCGGCCCCGGACGGAACAGGATGCGGTACATCATCGGCGCCACGAGGCGGTCCATGACCTCCTCCAGCTCCGGCACCGCCTCGCCCCGCGCCAGCGCCCGGTCCAGGACGGTGCGCACCTGCTCGGCGGCGTACCCGGAGCACTGCCCGGCGTTGCCGCCGTCCGGGTCACCGGCCAGCGCGTCACGGATGTACGCGCGGCCGGCCGCGGACGCCATCTCCTCCAGGAACTGCTCGGCCCAGGCCCCCAGGTCGGCCCGCAGCGAGCCGTGGTCCTCCGGCGGCCCCTCCGGCCGAAGCCGCTCCACCGCCACGTCCGACAGCAGTTCCTGCAGGTCGCCCCACCGCCGGTACACGGTGGACGGCGTGACTCCGGCCCGCGCCGCGATGGCCGGCACGGTCAGCCCGTCCCGCCCCCGCTCGGCGGTCAGCTCCCGCACGGCCCGGTGCACCGACTCCTGCACCCGCGCACTGCGGCCTCCGGGCCGAACGGCCTTGCGTGCGCCCCCCTTGGCGCCCGCCGTCCCGGCCTCCGCGCTCTTCCTGGCATTCACCGGCCCAGCTTAACGCGAAATATTTGCGTCAAGGCTGCCCCGTACAGCGGTGGAACGGCCTCCGCCCCTCAGCGCAGCCGCGCGACGACCGTGACCTCGTGGCGGTTGTGGTGCAGCTGCCGGGCGTGCAGGATCTCGTACTTCTTGCGCAGCCGTGCCAGGCACTTGTGCACGACCTCGACCACGTTGCCGTGCGCCAGCTTCAGGGTGACGACGGCCGTGCCGCCGGGGCGCAGCCGTTGCGCGGCGGTGAGCATGGTGTCGCAGGTCAGCCGGGGGTCCATCTTCATGTCGTTGACGACGACGTCGAAGCGCGTCTTGTTGGACGCGAAGAAGTTGCCGGCCGTCGTCCTGGCGTGGTGGACGCCGGGGTCGGCGAGCAGCCGGGGGTCGATGTCGCCGGGGTCCACGGCCCAGACCTTCAGGCCGTGGGTGCGCAGGATGCGGGTCCAGCCGCCCGGGCTGGCGCCGAGGTCGGCGGCCACTCCGGAGCGGGGGAGGTCGAGGCCGAAGACCTTGATCGCCTCCTCCAGCTTGAACTCCGCCCGCGAGATGGTGTCGGGGCTGCGCGAGAGCCGGACCCGGCCGCCCGGCCAGTCCGAGAGGCTGTCGGTGGGGTTCCCGATCCCGAGCAGGACGCCCGAACGGGTGATGCAGGCCGACAGGACCGCGGGCGCACCGGAGCGCACGACCTCGAAGCCCTGCTTCTCCAGGGCGTCGGCCAGGCCGCGGAAGAGCTGCGCCGAGCCGTACTCGGCGGGGTTCTGGCCGCTCACCCATGCCTGGACGGCCAGCGGTCCCGAGGGGAGGTCCCCGGGGAGGGCGGCGAGCGCGCGCCGCGTCACGGCGTCGAGGTCCCGTGCCTCGTCGAAGGGCACCCGGGCGATCTCGGCGGTCAGGTGCTTGACGAAGGACACCGGCCGGGTCCGGCACAGCTCGGACACGTCCCGCAGCGAGGCGTCGGGCAGGGTCAGCGCGCCGACGTCCGGGCCGAGGCGCTCGACGGCCGCGCGCTTGCCCCAGACGTCCGTCAACTCCCGCCGCGCTGCGGGAAGATACTCCTCCGAGGTGGAGAATATGCTGGTGGGCATCGCGTTCGTCGCTTTCGAAGGGTCTTCGTCCGGGCAGGCTGGGCCCGGGGCAGTTTACCGAAGCACCGGTCCGCGGCTTCACATCTGCGCAGCGTCCGGAAGGGGTGCCCGGTCCGCGATCGCCGCGAGCAGGTCGGCCTGCCGCTCCCGGAGGTAGAAGTGGCCTCCGTCGAACCGTACGCACTCCGTGTCCGCGGTGGTGGCCCCGGCCCAGGCGGCCGCGTCCGACGGGTCCACATACGGGTCCGCATCTCCGTACAGCACGGTGACGGGGCAGGTCAGCGCGGTTCCGGTACGCGGCCGGTAGGCGTCCACGGCCCGGTAGTCGCCGCGCATGCCGGGCAGCAGCAGCTCCAGGAGTTCGGGGTGCTCGGTGATCGCGTCGGCGGTGCCGCCCATCTCGCGCAGGTCCCGTAGGAGGGTGTCGTCGGAGGCGTCGCCCAAGGCGCCCGGGGGCCGTCGTCCGGGCGCGTTCTGAGCGGACGCGAACAGGCGCGCCGGTGTCCGGCCGGCCCGCTGCATGCGCAATGCGACCTCGTAGGCGACCAGAGCCCCCATGCTGTGCCCGAACAGGACGCAGGGCCGGTCGGCGGTCCGCAGCAGGTCTTCGGCCGCCAGGTCGGCGAGCCGGTGGAGGTCGTCCACGGGGTCTTCCGGCAGGCGGTCCTCACGGGCCGGGTACTGGGCCACCAGGACCTCGAAACGGGCGGGAAAGGCGCGGGCCCAGTCCCGGTAATAGCTCGCGGCTCCCCCGGCGTGCGGAAAACACACGGCCTGGATATCGGCGTCCGGCCTCGGGGTGTAACGGCGGAACCAGGTGGAGTGCGCGACTGGTCGTGCGTGCAAAACGGGCGGGTCCCTTTTCTCGTGGGGGCTGGGTTTCCGGCGGGCGGCTTTGTGTGCGCCGCCCGCCGGTCACGCATGCGAAAGGGTCAGGCCGCCTCGCCGTCCATGGCGTCGGCGAGGCTCTTCGGGCGCATGTCCGTCCACGTCTCGTTCACGTAGTCCACGCACGCCTGGTGGCTCTCCTCGCCGAAGCGGATCTCCCAGCCGTCGGGGATCTCCGCGAAAGCGGGCCACAGGGAGTGCTGGTTCTCCGCATTGGCCAGGACGTAGTAGGTGCCCTCGGGGTTCTCGAACGGGTTCTGCACGGTGAGCTCCTTGCTCTGGGGATTGCTCTGGGATTTATCGGGTGTTCTCAGGTGAGTTTCTCGGACAGAACAGCGGTGATCTTCGTGAGCGCCGACCGCTGGTCGAGCATGTCGGAATGGGCGCAGTCGACGGGGTGTATCTCGATGTGCCCTTCGGTGTACGGCTCCCACGCTTCGGGGCGCAGGTCGCTGGCCTGGTCCTCGGTGGCCTGGAAGAACACCGGGTCGCCGTGGAAGACGGCAGGGCGGAATTCCCTGCTCGCCCGGACGCCCCGGCCGATGATCCGGCCGATGGCCAGCAGGCGTTCCGTACCCAGTGCGGCATAGGTGGTCGGGTCGTCCGCCAGCAGTTGGGCCAGTTCTTCCGGAGTGGGGGCCGCGCCACCGAATTCGGCGGGGTCGATTCCGAGGAATTCCAGCAGGGCCGTCTGCTCCTCCTCCTGGTCGGTGGTGGGCGGGGCCGCCCCCGGCACCGGCGGGTAGCTGTCCAGCAGGGCCAGCAGCGCGACCTCCTCCCCTTCCTCCTGGAGCCGGGTGGCCATGGCGTGCGCGACCAGCCCGCCGAAGGACCAGCCGAGCAGGTGGTACGGGCCGGTGGGCTGTACGCCGCGCAGCCGCGTCACGTACGCGCGGGCCATCTCCTCGATCGTGTCCGGCAGGCCGGCGTCCCCGTCCATGCCGTCGGCTTGGAGCGCGTAGACGGGCCGGTCCGGGTCGAGGCCGCGCAGCAGACCGAAGTAGTCCCAGCCCAGGCCGCCCACGGGGTGCACGCAGAACAGCGGGGCGCGGTCGCCGCCGGTCCGCAGGGGCAGCAGCGGCTCGAACCCGCCGGGTCCGCCGTCCAGGCCGGATTCCGCGAGCCCGGCCACGGTCGGGTGCTCGAAGAGGCTGCGCAGCGGGAGCCGTACGCCGAGCGTCCGTTCGACGCCGTTGACCACCTGGAGCACCAGCAGCGAGTGGCCGCCCAGCTCGAAGAAGTTGTCGTCGACGGTCACGGTGTCGACGCCGAGCGCTTCCGCGAAGACCTCGCACAGGGCGCGTTCGACGGGGGTGCGCGGGGCCCGGCCGCCCGAGGAGGCGTAGGCCGGTGCGGGCAGGGCCTTCACGTCCACCTTGCCGCGGGAGGTGACCGGCAGCGCGGGCAGCGTGACGAAGGCCGCGGGGACCATGTAGTCGGGCAGCCGCTCGGCGGCGAGTTCCCGCAGAGCGGCGCTTTCGGCGGCGCCCACGAGGTAGGCGACGATGCGCCGGTCCCCCGGCACGTCCTCGCGGACCGTCACCTTGACCTGCTCCACCGAGGGATGCCCGGCGAGCACGGTCTCGATCTCGCCCGGCTCGATGCGGAAGCCGCGCACCTTCACCTGGTCGTCGGCCCGCCCGACGAACTCCAGCTCGCCCCGGGCGTTCCACCGCACCACGTCGCCGGTGTTGTACATCCGCGACCCGGGCGGGCCGTACGGGTCGGCGACGAAGCGCTGGGCGGTGAGCCCGGGGCGGTTCCCGTATCCCCGGGCCAGCCCGGCGCCCGCGACGTGGAGCACTCCGGGCACACCCGGCGGGACCAGCCGCAGGGACGGGTCGAGGACGTACAGGCGGGTGTTCACGACCGGTCCGCCGATGGGGACCGTGTCGCGGGGGCCCGGCGCGCAGACCGCGATGCTGGCGTCCACGGTGGTCTCGGTCGGACCGTAGGAGTTGATCACGCGGTGGTGTGCGGCCCAGCGCGCCACCAGGCCGGGCCCGGACGCCTCACCGGCGACGATCACCGTACGGCCGGACGGCAGCCGTGCCGGGTCCAGCCGGGCGAGCACCGCGGGCGGGATCGTCGCGTGGGTGACGTTCTGCTCGGTGAGCAGGCGGACCAGCGGCTCCCCCGGGCCGCGCTCGTCGTCGGCCGCGACCACCAGGGCCGCGCCGGTGAGCAGGCCCATGGTGATCTCCCACACCGAGGTGTCGAAGGAGACCGCCGCGAACTGGAGCACCCGGCTGCCCGCGCCGGCCTCCAGCCACCGGCGGTGGGTGGCCACCAGCGAGGCGATGCCCGCGTGGGACACCACCACGCCCTTGGGACGGCCGGTCGAACCCGAGGTGTAGATCGTGTAGGCCGCGTGCGACGGCAGCAGTGCGCCGCTCCGCTCGGCGTCGCCGATGTCGTGCGACGGCTGCTCCGCCAGGTCCGGTTCCTGCTCGTCGAGGAGTACGACGGGGATCGAGCGGCCTGCCGTGTCCAGCACCCCGCTGACCTCGGCGAGGCTGACGGCGAGCCGTGGCGCGGTGTCCCGCAGGATGAAGTCGATCCGCTCCTGCGGGTAGGTGAGGTCCAGCGGGAGGTAGGCCGCGCCGGTCTTCAGCACCGCCAGCAGGGCCACGAACAGGTCGGTGCCGCGCGGCAGCGCCAGGGCGACGAACTGCTCCGGGCCGGCTCCCCGTGCGATCAGCAGCCGGGCCAGGCGGTTGGCGCGGGCGTTCAGCTCGCCGTACGACAGCGTGTCGCGGCCCCTGCCGTCGCGGGCCGGTGCGACGAGCGCCGGGGCGTCCGGGTCCGCTGCCACCACGCTCTCGAACAGCGCCGGGAACGTCGTGGGTACGGCGCCGGGATCGGCGTGCTGCCCCTGGTCGAGCAGGCGTGCCGTCTCCGGACCGGACAGCAGGTCGATCTCGCCGACCGGCCGCGCCGGGTCCGCGGTCACCGCGGTGAGCACGCGGGTCAGCCGGTCGGCCAGCGACCGGGCCGTGGACTCCTCGAAGAGGTCGGTGGCGTATTCGAGTTCGCCGTCGATGCCGGACGGCTCGCCGCCGGGTGCGTAGCTCTCCGCGAGGTTGAAGGTGAGGTCGAACTTGGCCGCGGTGTTGTCCACGGAGTACGGCTCGGCCTCGATGCCCGGCCAGTCGGCCGCCGGGTGCGCGGGGCCGCCGTTCTCCATGGCCAGCATGACCTGGAAGAGCGGGTGGCGCGCCATGGACCGGGCCGGTTGCAGCACTTCCACCAGCCGCTCGAAGGGCACGTCCTGGTGGGCGTAGGCGGCGAGGCCGGTTTCCCGTACGCGGTGCAGCAGCTCGGCGAAGGACGGGTTGCCGGTCAGGTCGGTGCGCAGGACCAGGGTGTTGACGAAGAACCCGACGAGGTCGTCCAGGGCCTGGTCGGTGCGGCCCGCGACGGGGCTGCCGATCGGCACGTCCTCCCCCGCGCCCAGCCGCGACAGCACCGTGGCCAGCGCCGCCTGGACGACCATGAACACGGTCGCGTCGTGCGCCCGCGCCAGCTCGGCCAGCCTGCCGTGCAGCGCGGCGTCGAGGTGTACGGCGACGCTGCCGCCCCGGTGGCTGCTGACCGCCGGGCGCGGCCGGTCGAAGGGCAGGTCCAGCTCTTCGGGCAGGTCGGCCAGAGCGCGCCGCCAGTAGGCGACCTGCTCGCTGATCGGACTGTCCGGGTCCTGTTCGTCGCCGAGCACCCGCCGCTGCCACAGCGTGTAGTCCGCGTACTGCACCGGGAGCGGCGCCAACGACGGCTCCGTACCGGCGGCCCGTGCCGCGTAGGCGGCTTGCAGGTCGGCGGCCAGCGGCGCCAGGGACTGGCCGTCACCGGCGATGTGGTGCAGGACCAGGGCGAGGACCGCTTCGTCGTCGGCCACCGGGAACAGCGCGGCGCGCAGCGGTATCTCGGCGGTCAGGTCGAAGGCGTGGTCCACGAACCGGTCAACGGCCGCGGGCAGTTCCTCCTCCGTGGTACGGACGGCCTGCCAGCCGGGCACGTCGTCCACGGCACGGACGACCTGCTGGGGAGCCCCGTCCACCTCGGGGAAGACCGTACGCAGGCTCTCGTGCCGGTCCAGTACGTCCACCAGGGCCGCGCGCAGGGCCGCCGGGTCGAGGCTGCCGCGCAGGCGCACCACGAGCGGCAGGTTGTAGGTGGCGTTCGGGCCTTCGAGGCGGTTGAGGAACCAGAGCCTGCGCTGCGCGAAGGACAGCGGCACGCGCTCCGGCCGCGGCACCGGGGCCAGGGCCTCCCGTACCGTCCCGGCCGGGTCCAGGCGCTCCGCGAGCCCCGCCACGGTCGGCGCCTCGAACAGCGCCCGTATCGGCAGTTCCGCGTCCAGCAGGGTACGGACCCGGCCGATGAGCCGGGTGGCCAGCAGCGAGTGGCCGCCGAGGTGGAAGAAACTGTCGTCGATGCCGACCTCGGGCACGCCCAGCACCTCGGCGAACGCCTGGCACAGGACGCGTTCGGTGGCGGTGCGGGGGCCGCGCCGGGCCGCCCGCGGCGCCCCGGTGCGGCCGGGCGCGGGCAGCGCCTTGTGGTCCAGCTTCCCGTTCACGGTCAGCGGCAGCCGCTCCAGCGCCACGAACGCCGAGGGCACCATGTACTCCGGCAGCCGTGCGGCGGCGAACTCCCGCAGGGCGTCGTGGTGAGCACCGTCTTCGGCGGACACCACGTAGGCCACCAGGCGGTGGTCCCCAGGGGTGTCCTCGCGCGCGACGACCGCGGCCTGCGCGACGGCCGGGTGCGCCTCCAAGGTGGCCTCGATCTCGCCCAGTTCGATACGGAACCCGCGGATCTTCACCTGGGTGTCGGCCCGGCCCAGGTACTCCAGCTCCCCGGCCTCGTTCCACCGCACCACGTCGCCCGTGCGGTACATCCGGGTGCCGGGCGCGCCGAACGGGTCGGCGACGAAGCGCTGCGCGGTCAGGCCGGGGCGTCCGAGGTAGCCGCGGGCCAGGCCCGCGCCGGCGACGTACAGTTCGCCGGCGGCTCCCGGGGCGGCGGGGCGCAGTCCGGCGTCCAGCACGTAGGTACGCAGGTCCGGGATGGCCTCGCCGATGAGGCTGCCGGTCGCCCCCTGCGCCGTCTCGCGGTCGAGCGGCAGGTGGGTGACGTGGACGGTGGTCTCGGTGATGCCGTACATGTTCACCAGGCGGGGCGCGTCGTCGGCGTGCCGGGCGTACCAGCCCGCCAGGCGGCGCAGTTCCAGCGCCTCGCCGCCGAAGACGACGTAGCGCAGGGCGAGCGGTACGTCCGTCTCCTCGTCGGCCTGCATGAGCTGGTAGAAGGCCGACGGGGTCTGGTTGAGGACGGTGACCCGTTCGCGGGAGAGCAGCCGCAGGAAGTCCCGCGGCGAACGGCTCACCTCGTGCGGTACGACCACCAGGCGGCCGCCGCTCAGCAGCGGCCCCCACAGCTCCCACACCGAGAAGTCGAAGGCGTAGGAGTGGAACAGCGTCCAGGCGTCGCCGGCGCCGACGTCGAACCAGTGCCGGGTCGCCGAGAAGAGCCGTACGACGTTGGCGTGCGGTACGACCACGCCCTTGGGCCGCCCGGTCGAGCCCGATGTGTAGATCACGTACGCCGGGTTCCCGGGCCGCGGCCGTGCGGCCGGTGCCCTCTCGGCCTCGTCGTCCCAGGCCCGCAGCGCGTCGAGCGTCAGCCTGCTGCCGGGCGCGCCGTCCAGGTCCTGTGCCGTCTCGGTGATCACGACCACCGGTGCGGTGTCGGCGAGCATGTACGCGATGCGGTCCGCTGGGTAGCCGGGGTCCACCGGTACGTACGCGGCACCGGACTTGAGCACCGCGAGCAGGGCGGCGACGAGGTCCGCCGAGCGCGGCAGCGCCACCGCGACGAACGTCTCGGGTCCGGCGCCGTGGGCGGTCAGCGCCCGCGCCCAGCGCTCCGCGCGGGCGTCCAGTTCCGCGTAGGTCAGGCGCTCGTCCTCATGGACGACCGCGACCGCGTCCGGCACGGCCCGTGCGCGGGCCGCGAACAGTTCGGGCAGCGTGGTGTCCGGGGCCCGGTGCGCCACCGGCTCCGGGATCAGCCGCCGCAGCTCCGCGCCGGAGAGGACGCCGATGCGGCCCACCGGGGCGTCCGGCTCGGCCGTGAACGCCTCCAGTACGCGCAGCAGCCGCCCGAAGAGCCGGTCGATCCACGCCTCCTCGAAGAGGTGCGGCTGATAGTCGGCGCGGAACTCCAGCCGCTCGCCGGGGAGGGCGGCGACGCTGATCGGGTAGTGCGCGGCGTCCGAGCCGTGCGCGTCGGCCAGTTCCACGTCGCCGACCGCGGCTTCCAGCGCCTCGTGGTCGATCGGGAAGTTCTCGTAGACCAGCAGCGTGTCGAAGAGGTCGCCGGTGCCGGCGAGCGACTGGAGGTCGGCGAGGCCCAGGTAGGCGTGGTCGAGCAGGTCGGACTGCTGGTGCTGGATGCGGGCCAGCAGTTCGGCGACGGACTCGGTGACGTCCAGCGTGATCCGGACCGGCAGGGTGTTGATGAACAGCCCGACCATGTCCTCGATGCCCGGGATCTCCGCGGGGCGCCCGGAGACCGTGGTGCCGAAGACCGCGTCGTCGCGGCCGGTCATCCGGCTGAGTACGAGCGCCCACGCGCCCTGGAGCACGGTGTTGACCGTCAGCCCGAGCCGCCGGGCCAGCGCGTCCAGGTCCCGCGTCAGCTCGGCGGAGGCGCTGACCGCGTACTGCGCGGGCTGCGCCGGTGGCGCCTGCTCCGCGGTCGGGGGCGCGAGCAGGCACGGCTCGGCGCCGGACAGCACCTCGCGCCAGACCCGCTCGGAGGCCGTACGGTCGCGCTGCGCCAGCCAGGCGAGGTAGTCGGCGAAGGGGCGGACGGGCGGCAGGGCGGAGGCGTCGCCGCGCTTGCCGTACAGCTCGAAGAGTTCGCCGGTGATCAGCGGCACCGACCAGCCGTCGAGCAGGATGTGGTGGCTCGTCCACACCAGGCGGTAGCGGTCGCCGCCGAGACGGATCAGGGTGAAGCGCATCAGCGGGGGCGCGGCGAGGTCGAAGCGGCGTACCCGGTCGTCCTCGACGAACCGGTCCGCTTCCGCCTCCGAGAGCGTCGTCTCCCGCCACGGAGAAGCCACGGTCCCGGCGATGAACTGCACCGGCTGGTCGAAGCCGTGCTGCCGGAAACCGGCGCGCAGTACGGAGTGGCGGGCGACCAGCGCCTCCACCGCTGCCCGCAGGGCCGGTACGTCGACCTGCCCGCGCAGCTCGAAGATCTGCTGGGTGTTGTAGACGTCCACGCCGTCGGTGTCGTACTGGGCGTGGAAGAACAGGCCCTGCTGGAGCGGCGAGAGGGGCAGCACGTCCGTGACGGACGGGTGGTCGGACCGCAGCTCGTCCAGCTGCCGCTGGGTGACGGTGACGAGCGGCGCGTCGGACGGGGTCAGGCCGCCGCTGCCGGGCCGCGCGGCGTGGTCCACCAGCGCCTTGAGCGCGTCGAGCCACGCCTCGGCCAGCTCCCGGACGTCCGCTTCGGACAGGACGCGGGTGGCCCAGCCCCAGTTCGCGACGAGATACGGGCCGTCCGGCCGGTCCTCGGTCACCGCGTTGACGTCCACGATGTGCGGCAGGGCCATGTCCGGCTCCGCGCCGCCGGCCAGGCCGGTGGCTTCGGGAGCGGCCTCCCAGTAGGAGGGCCCGTCCGACGGGTCCGCCCCCGAGGCCGCGAACCGGCCCAGGTAGTTGAACCCGATCTGGGGCTGCGGCAGCCGCGCCAGGGCGTCGGCCGTCCCGGCGTCGAGGTAGCGCAGCAGCCCGTAGCCGATGCCCCGGTCGGGGACGGCCCGCAGCTGTTCCTTGATCTGCTTCAGGGCGGCCCCGGCGGCGTCTCCGCCTTCCAGCGCGTCGGACCGGTCGATGCCGTCCAGGTCCAGCCGTACCGGATACAGGCTGGTGAACCAGCCGACCGTACGCGACAGATCGGCGCCGTCGACCAACTCCTCTTCACGGCCGTGGCCTTCGAGATCGACCACCACCGCGGGGGTGTCGGGCAGGCCACGGCGGCGGCGCCAGGTCAGCACCGCCAGCGCAAGGCCGGTGAGCAGCACATCGTCCACACTGGCGCGGAAGGCCGCGGGCACCGAGGTGAGCAGCGGGCCGGTCCACTCGGCGGGCAGGGTCACGGCGAGTTCGTCGCCCGTGGCAACGGTGTCCCGCGCCGGGTCGAGCGCGCGGGAGGTGAGGGCGGACGCGGGCCCGTCGAGCGTCCGCTCCCAGAAGTCCCGCTGCCCGGGGTCCGCAGCGCGCTTGGTCAGCTCCCGGGCCCAGGTGCGGAACGAGGTGGGTACGGGATCCAGCACGCAGTCGCCGTCCGACGCGCTCTGCTCCCAGGCGGAGGCCAGGTCGGGCAGCAGGATGCGCCAGGACACACCGTCCACGGCGAGGTGGTGGACCACCAGGAGGAGCCGCCCTGTGGCCTGCGGACCGGCGTCGAACCAGACCAGGCGGACGATGCGGCCCTCTTCGAGGGACAGGTTCCGCTGTGCCGCGGCGGCCGCGTCCTCCAGGGCGTCCAGGAGCCCGTCGGCGTCGGCCGCGGAGACATCCACCCGCTCGACGCATGCGCCCGCGGGCACCGTGCCCCGCGGCGCGATCTCCCAGCTGTCCCCGCGCAGCCGGGACCGGAGCACGTCGTGGTGATCAAGTACGGCCTGGAGCGCGGCGGTCAGCCGGTCGAGCCCCAGCCCGGCCGGGACCTCGACCAGCATCGACTGGTGGAACCCGGCGTAGTGCCCGGCCTCCTGGATCATGGAGGCCACGATCGGGGTCAGCGGCACCGGGCCGGTACCGGCGTCCCGGTCCTCCGCCACGCCCAGCGGACGGTCGCCGGCGATCTGTGCCAGAGCGCGCGGCGTCCGGTGCCGGAAGACATCCCGGGGGCTGAGCACGAGCCCGGCCTTGCGGGCACGGCCGACGAGCTGGATGGAGACGATGCTGTCGCCGCCCAGGTCGAAGAAGCTGTCGTCGATGCCCACCTCGGGCACCCCCAGCACCTCCGCGAACACCTCGCACAGCGCCCGCTCCGTCGCATCGCGCGGGCCGGTCAGCGGCCGGTCGCCGGTGGTGTTGTGGGCGGGCGCGGGCAGCGCCTTGCGGTCGATCTTGCCGTTGGCGGTCAGCGGCAGCTCGTCCAGCGATACGACCACGGCCGGAACCATGTAGTCGGGCAGCCGCCCGCCGAGGAACGACCGCACCTCGTGCCCGTCCGCCGTACCAACGACATAGCCGACCAGCTGGGTGACGCCCGGCCGGTCCTCCCGTACGGCCACGGTGGCCCGGCTGACACCAGGGTGCGCCGCGAGCGCCGCTTCGACCTCGCCGAGCTCGACGCGGAAGCCGCGGATCTTGACCTGGTCGTCGGCGCGGCCCACGAACTCCAGCTGACCGTGGGCGTTCCAACGCACCACGTCACCCGTGCGGTACATGCGGGAGCCCGCCGTACCGTACGGGTCGGCCACAAACCGCTCCGCCGTCAGGCCCGCACGCCCCAGGTAGCCACGCGCCAGCCCCTCACCCGATACGTACAGCTCACCCGGCACGCCCACCGGGACCAGACGCAACCGCCCGTCCAGCACATACACCCGGGCATTGCCCACCGGCCGCCCGATTGCAGGCCAAGACGCATCCGCCAACCCGGTGGACGTGACATCCACCGTCGCTTCCGTCGGCCCGTAGAAGTTGTGGACCGACACGCCCTCCAGCGCGGCCAGCCGCTCCCACAGCGCCGCACCCAGCGCCTCACCGCCAACTACCAGGGCCTTCGGCCGGTGCCCCGGCCCCGTGAACAGGCCGGAGTCCAACAGGTGCTGCGCGAACGTCGGCGTCACGTCCAGCAGATCCAGCTGCTCGGCCACCGCGTACGCACGCAGCAGCTCCGGGTCCCGGCGCGTGGTCTCGTCGATGAAGTGCAGCTCGTGACCGGCCCACATCCACAGCAGCTCGTCCCACGCGGTGTCGAACGACAGCGACGCCGTCAGCGCCACCCGGTAACGCCGCCCGTTCGACAGCGGCGCGAAGAATTCCGTCTGATGGGCACGGAGCAGGTTCACCACACTCCGGTGCTCCACCACCACGCCCTTGGGACGGCCCGTCGAACCCGACGTATAGATCACATACGCCGGGCTGGACGGCGACACCGGCGCCACCCGGTCGGTCTGTGCCAGGTCCGTGGCGGGGAGCGCGGCGAGCGCCCGTACGGTCTCGGGGTCGTCCAGCGGCAGTCGGTCCGTCCCGGGCGGCAGTTCCGCCGACGCCGTTCCGTGCGTGGTCAAGGTCAGTACGGGGCGGGAGTCGGCCAGCATGAACGCGATGCGGTCCGCCGGGTACTCCATGTCGACGGGGACGTAGGCGGCGCCGGACTTCAGCACCGCCAGCAGGCCGACGACGGCCTCGCCGGTCCTCGGGAGCGCCGAGGCCACCGAGGTCTCCGGTCCGGCGCCCCGCGCGACCAGCAGGTGCGCGAGCCGGTTGGCCCGGGCGTTGAGGTCGGCGAAGGTGAACCGGCCGTCGGCGCACACCAGCGCCGTAGCCCCGGGAGTGGCCGCGGCCTGCGCCTCGAACAGCTCGGCCAGGGTTGCCGGGGTGGCCGGGACCTCGGTGCCGTGCCCGGTCTCCAGCAGGGCGGTCCGGGCGTCCGCCGAGTGGATCTCGATGTCGCCGACCGCGCCCCGGGGGTTGTCGGCCATGGCGTCCAGGACCCGCAGGAGGCTGCCGAGGAGCTGGTCCACGCGCTCGGCGTCGAAGACGTCGGGCCGGTAGTCGGCGCGCAGCTCCAGTTCGGTGCCGGGGATCGCGGCGAGGCTGACGGGGTAGTGCGCCGCGTCCTCGCCCTCGACGCCGCGGATCGACAGTCCGCCGGTCTGCTCGTCGAGGGCCGTGCCGTCCACGGGGTAGTTCTCGAAGACCAGCAGGGTGTCGAAGAGCGCGCCGGTTCCGGCCAGGGACTGGAGGCGGTTGAGGCCGAGGTACTGGTGCGGCATCAGCTCGGTCTGCTGGTGCTGGAGGCGGGACAGCAGTGTGGCGACCGGCTGGTCCGGGTCCGTGGTGACGCGGACCGGCAGGGTGTTGATGAACAGGCCCACCATGGTCTCGACGCCGGGCACCTCGGGCGGGCGTCCGGAGACGGTGCTGCCGAACACCACGTCGTCGCGGCCGGTCAGCCTGCTCAGCAGTACCGCCCAGGCCCCCTGTACGACGGTGTTCAGGGTCAGGCCGTGCCGGCGTGCGAAGGCGGTCAGCGCCTCGGTCCGCTCCGCCGTCGCCCGTACCGAGCGCTGCGCGGGCAGTACCGGTGTGTGCTGGTTGTCGTCCGGTACGAGGAGGCAGGGCTCGACTCCTGCGAGCGCCTGCTGCCAGGCGCCCTCGGCGGCCTGCCGGTCCTGGCCCGCGAGCCAGGCGAGGTAGTCCCGGTAGGGGCGGACCTTGGGCAGGGCGGCGGCGTCGCCGCCCGACGTGTACAGCTCGAACAGCTCGCCCACCAGGAGCGGGGTCGACCAGCCGTCCAGCAGGATGTGGTGGCTGGTGAACAGCACCTTGGCCCGGCCGCCCGGCAGTGTGAGCACGGTGAAGCGCACCAGCGGCGGTGCGCCGAGGTCGAAGCGGCGCAGCCGGTCGGCCTCGACCGCCGCCTGGGCCTGGGCTTCGGCTTCCTCGGTGGGGAGGTGGGTGAGGTCGATCTGTTCCCACGGGAGATCGACGCGTGCGGGGATGAGCTGGAGCGGGCGGTCCAGGCCGTCGTGCCGGAAGGCGGCGCGCAGGTTGGCGTGCCGGTCCAGCAGGAGGTGTGCGGCGGTGCGCAGCGCGTCGGCGTCGAAGTCGCCTTCGAGGTCGAAGACGAGCTGCGTGTTGTAGAGGTCGGGGCCCTGCTCCTCGAATACCGCGTGGAAGAGCAGGCCCTGCTGGAGGGGCGCGAGCGGCAGGACGTCGGACAGCTCGCCGCGGACGGTCGCGGCCAGCGCGTCCAGCTCCGGCTGGTCGAGTCCGGCCAGGGGTACGTCGGACGGGGTGAGCCCGCCGGCGCCCGGCCGCGCGGCGTGCGCCGCCAGCGCCTTGAGCGCGTCGAACCACGCCTCGCCGAGTGCTTTGACGTCCGCCTCGGACAGCACGGCACCGGCCCAGCCCACGGTGGCGACCAGTTGCGGGCCGTCCGCGCGGTCCTCGGTGTGGGCGTTGACCTCGATCAGGTGCGGCAGCGGCATGTCGTCGTTGGTGCCGCCGCCGATGCCGGTGGCCTCGGGCGCGGACACCCAGTGCGCGTCCCCGGCGGTGTCCTGCGGGCCGCTCGCCGCGAACCGGCCCAGGTAGTTGAAGCCGATCTGCGGTACGGCCCCGCCCGCCAGCTGTTCGGCCGTCCGCGGGTCGAGGTGGCGCAGCAGGCCGTAGCCGATGCCGTTGTCCGGTACGGACCGCAGCTGTTCCTTGATCCGCTTGAGGGCTGCCCCCGCCGCCGGGCCGCCCGCGGCGGCGTCGGCCGGGTCGATGCCGTCCAGGTCCAGGCGGACCGGGTACAGGCTGGTGAACCAGCCGACCGTACGGGACAGGTCCGCGCCGGGCACGGCCTGCTCCTCGCGGCCGTGGCCCTCCAGGTCCACCAGGACGGCGCGTCCGGCGTTCTCCTTGCCCTGCCGGTCGCGCCAGTTCGCGACGGCGATCGCCAGGCCCGTGAGCAGCACGTCGTTGATCCCGGCCCGGAACGCGGCGGGCACCTGGGTCAGCAGCGGCGCGGTCCACCGGGCGGGGAGGCTGAGCGTCAGCTCGGCCGCGGTGGTGACGGTGTCGAGGGCCGGGTCGAGCGCGCGGGCGCCGAGGAGCGGTTCGGGCTCGGCCACCATGGCGCGCCACAGTCCGAGTTCGCCGGTCCGTTCCCGTGCCGCCGTCTCCAGGGCGCGCGCCCAGGTGCGGAACGACGTGCCGACCGGGTCGAGTTCGATCTCCCCTCCCCCGGCGGCCTGCTCCCACGCGCTGCGCAGGTCGGGCAGCAGGATGCGCCAGGACACGCCGTCCACGACCAGGTGGTGGATGGCCAGGAGCAGGCGTCCGGAGGCGTGCGGCCCGGCGTCGAACCACACGGCCCGTACGAGGTCGCCGGTCTTCGGGTCCAGCGACCGCTGCGCCGCCTCGGCCTCATCGGCCAGGGCCGCCATCAGCGCGTCGGCGTCCGCCCCGGCCACGTCCACACGCCGTACGGCAGCCCGCACGGCGCCGCGCGGCGCGATCTCCCACGTACCGCCGTCGAGCCGGGAGCGCAGCACGTCGTGGTGGTCCAGCACCGCCTGGAGCGCGGCGGTCAGTCGGTCGGCCCCCGCGTCGGCGGGGACCTCGACCAGCATCGACTGGTGGAACTGGCCCCAGGGCCCGGCCTCGTCGGTCGCGGCCACGATCGGGGTCACCGGCACCGGCCCGATGCCCGCCCCGGCCTCCTCCACCACCACCGCGTCCCGCGCGGTGTCCGCGACCGCGGCGAGCGCCTCGACCGTCCGGTGGGTGAAGACCTCGCGCGGGCTGAGCACGAGCCCGGCCTTGCGGGCGCGGCTGACGAGCTGGATGGAAACGATGCTGTCGCCGCCCAGGTCGAAGAAGCTGTCGTCCAGGCCCACTTCGGGTACGCCCAGCACCTCGGCGAAGAGCCCGGCCAGCAGCCGTTCGGTCTCCGTGCGCGGCGCGCGGCCGGAGCGGGCGGCCGATCCGGCGTAGTCCGGCGCGGGCCGGTCCGCGAGCAGCGCCTTGCGGTCGATCTTGCCGTTGGCGGTCAGCGGCAGCTCGTCCAGTGGGACGACCGCGGCCGGGACCATGTAGTCGGGCAGCCGGTCGGCGAGCGCCTGCCGCAGTCGCGGCCCCTCCGCGTCCCCGACCACGTAACCGACCAGCCGGGTGACATCGCCGTCGGTACGCACCACGACCGCGGCCCGCTCCACGCCCGGCAGGGCGGTCAGGGCCGACTCGACTTCACCGAGTTCGACGCGGAAGCCACGGATCTTGACCTGGTCGTCGGCGCGGCCCACGAACTCCAGCTGACCGTGGGCGTTCCAGCGCACCACGTCACCCGTGCGGTACATCCGGGCGCCCGCCGTACCGTACGGGTCGGCGACAAACCGCTCCGCCGTCAGGCCCGCACGCCCCAGGTAGCCACGCGCCAGGCCCTCACCCGATACATACAGCTCACCCGGCACACCCACCGGGACCAGACGCAACCGCCCGTCCAGCACATACACCCGGGCATTGCCCACCGGCCGCCCAATGGCAGGCCAAGACGCATCCGCCAACCCAGTGGACGTGACATCCACCGTCGCTTCCGTCGGCCCGTAGAAGTTGTGAACCGACACACCCTCCAGCGCGGCCAGCCGCTCCCACAGCGCCGCACCCAGCGCCTCACCACCGACCACCAGCACACTCGGCCGGTGCCCCGACCCCGTGAACAGCCCGGAGTCCAACAGGTGCTGCGCGAACGTCGGCGTCACGTCCAGCAGGTCGAGGGACTTGTCGAGGGCGTAGTCGCGGAGTGTGTCGGGGTCGCGCCGGGTGCGGTCGTCGATGAAGTGCAGCTCGTGGCCGGCCCACATCCACAGCAGCTCGTCCCACGCGGTGTCGAAGGACAGCGACGCCGTCAGCGCGATCCGGAAGCGGCGCCCGCCCGACACCGGCCCGTAGAACTCGGCCTGATGGGCACGGAGCAGATTCACCACACTCCGGTGCTCCACCACCACGCCCTTGGGACGGCCCGTCGAACCCGACGTATAGATCACGTAGGCCGGGCTGGACGGCGAGACCCGCGCCCTGTCCTCACGCCGTGCCACGTCCGTGGCGGCCGGCGTCCGCACGGTCTCCGCGTCGTCCAGGACGAGTTCGGCGACGCCGGTGCCGGACACGGCCGAGCGGGTGGCGGTCGTGGTCAGGGTGAGCACCGGGGCCGCGTCGGTGAGCATGTAGCCGATGCGCTCGGCCGGGTACTCGGTGTCCACGGGCACGAACGCGGCGCCGGACTTGAGCACCGCCAGCATCGCCACCAGGGCCGAGGAGTCGCGCGGCAGCACGAGGGCGACGCGGGATTCCGGCCGTACGCCGCGTGCGGTCAACAGGGCGGCCAACCGGTCGGCTCGGGCGTCGAGTTCGGCGAAGGTCAGCTCGCCGTCGGCTGACACCAGCGCGGTGGCGTCCGGCGTGGCCGCGGCCTGCTCCTCGAACAGCTCGGCCAGGGTTGCCGGGGCGGCCGGGACCTCGGCGCCCCGCCCCAGGGCCAGCAGCCGGGCCCGCTCCGGGGCGGGGAGCACGTCCACCCGGCCCACGTACGCGTCCGGGTCCTCGGTGATCGCCACGACCGCCCGTACGAGGCGGTCCAGCACCTCCTGTGCCTGCTCCAGCCGGAAGAGGTCGGGGCGGTAGTCGAAGCGGATCTCCAGATCGTGGCCGGGGACGACCGAGACGCTCAGCGGGTAGTTGGTCGCGTCGTCCGCGGCGACGGCGGAGACCCGCGGGCCGTCCTCCGTGTCGTCGAAGGCGTCCTCGTCGATCGGGTAGTTCTCGAACACCATGAGGGTGTCGAAGAGTTCGCCGCCCGCGAGGGACTGGAGCTGGTTGAGGCCCAGGTACTGGTGGGCGAGCAGCCGGGTCTGCTCCTCCTGGAGGCGCGTGACGAGCCGGCCCAGCGTCTCGGCCGGGTCCAGGCGCAGCCGGACCGGCAGGGTGTTGATGAACATGCCGACGATGTCCTCGACGCCGTCCAGCTCCGGCGGGCGGCCCGACACCGTGGCACCGAAGACCACGTCGTCGCGGCCGGTGAGGGAGCCGAGCACCAGCGCCCAGGCCGCCTGCACCACCGTGTTGACGGTGACGCCCAGCCCGCGGGCCCGCTCGCCGAGCGCCTTGGTCTCCGCGGCGCTCAGTACGGTCACGCACTTGCCCGGCACCACCGACTCGCGCAGCGCGCCGGCGGGCGCCACCATGCAGGGTTCCGCGCCCGACAGGGCGTGCCGCCAGGCCGCCTCGGCCTCCGTGCGGTCCTGCGTGGCGAGCCAGGAGAGGTAGTCCTTGTACGGGCGGACGGCGGGCAGTCCGGACGCGTCGCCGTCGCGTGCGTAGATCTCGAAGACCTCGCCGAAGACCAGCGGCATCGACCAGCCGTCGAGCAGGATGTGGTGGTGGGTGAAGACCAGCCGGTGCAGCCCGTCCGCGAGCTTGAGGAGCGTGAAGCGCAGCAGCGGCGGCCGGGTCATGTCGAACCGGCGCGTGCGGTCCGCCTCGGCCAGCCGCGCGGCCTCGGCCTCCGCCTGTGCCGCCGGGCGGCCCGAGAGGTCGGCCTCGTGCCACGGCACCTGGACGGCGCGGGCGATGAGCTGTACGGATTCGCCGTTCTTGCGCTGGCGGAAGGCGGCGCGCAGCGCCGGGTGGCGCCGTACGACGGCCTCGACCGACCTGCGGAGCCGCCCGGCGTCCAGTTCGCCGTGGAAGTCGAGCGTCAGCTGGACCGCGTACAGGTCCGCTTCCCGCTCGTCGTACAGGGCGTGGAAGAGCAGCCCTTCTTGCAGGGGTGACAGCGGAAGGAGGTCCTCGATCTTCGACTGCTGCTTCACTCCGCGGTCCCCCAGTCGTCTTCCATGTCGCTTTCGAACTCATCGATGTCGTCCTGGTCCACCTCGACGAGCGAGACGTCGGACGGGGTGAGGCCGCCCGCGTCGGGGCGCTCGGCGTGGCCGAGGAGGGCGCGCAGGGCCGCGAGCCAGCCGTCGGCGAGCCGCCGGACCTCCGCCTCGGGCAGCAGCTCGGCGGCCCAGGTCCAGGTGGCGACCAGGACGGGGCCTTCGGGCCGGTCCTCGGTCATGGCGTTGATGTCGATCACGTGGGCCAGCGGCATGTCCGGCTCGCTGCCGCCGCCGGGCTCGCCGATCCAGTACGCGTCCTCGGGCCGTTCGGTCCCGGCCCCGTCCTCGTCACCGTTCCCGGCGGCGAACCGGCCGAGGTAGTTGAGGCCGATCTCCGGCCGGGCCTGCGCGGCCAGCTCCTCCCCGGTCGCGGGGTTGAGGTGGCGCAGCAGGCCGTAGCCGACTCCGTGGTCCGGGATCGCCCGCAGCAGTTCCTTGACCTGCTTGAGCGCGGTGCCCGCGGCCGGGCCGCCGGCCAGCGCGTCCGCGATGTCGATGCCGTCCAGGGTGAGGGGCACGGGGAAGAGGCTGGTGAACCAGCCGACGGTGCGCGAGAGGTCGGCGCCGTCGACGATGTGCTCCTCGCGGCCGTGGCCCTCCAGCTCGACCGCCACCCCGCCGGTGCCGCGCCAGTCGGCGACGGCCAGGGCCAGGGCGGTCAGCAGCGCGTCGTTGACGCCCGCGTTGAAGACCGAGGGCACCACCGTCAGCAGGGCCTCCGTCCAGCGGGTGGGCAGGGACAGGGTGAGGTCCCGGCCCGTGGCGGCGGTGTCCACCGCCGCGTCCAGCGGGCGGGCGGCCAGCGGCTCGGCGCCTTGTGCGTACTGCTGCCACAGCGGCAGTTCGGTCTCCACGCGCCGCGGGTCGGCGGCGGCGTCCCGCAGCTTGGTCGCCCAGGTACGGAACGAGGTGCCCACCGGCTCCAGCGTGACCGTGCCGTCACCGGTCTCCCCGGCCTGTTCCCAGGCGCTGTGCAGGTCGGGCAGCAGGATGCGCCAGGAGACGCCGTCGACCACGAGGTGGTGGGCGAGGACGAGCAGCCGTCCGGGCCGGTCGGGTCCGGCGTCGAACCAGACGGCCTGGAGCACGCGGCCGTCGGCGGGCGAGAGCCGGTGCTGTGCCGCCGAATTCTCCCGCTCGACCACGGCGGTCAGTGCCGCCGTGTCCAGCCCGGTCACGTCCACGCGCGACAGGCACGCGTCGGCCCGTACCGCGCCGCGGTCGAGGACGGTCCACTGTCCGTCCGCCGTCAGCCGGGACCGCAGTACGGCGTGGTGGTCGAGCACCGCGTCCAGCGCGCGGGCCAGCCGTGCCGCGCCGAGACCGGCGGGCACGCTCATCAGCATCGACTGGTGGAACTGCGCGTGCGGGCCGCCGTCCGCGAGCATCCCCGTGACGATGGGCGTCAGCGGTATCTCGCCGATCGCGGCGGCGGGGTCCTCGGCCGTCGCGGTGCGCTCGGTCCTGGCGGCGCGGGCCAGTTCCCGCGGCGTCTTGTGGGTGAACACATCGCGCGGCGAGATGCCGATACCGGCCTTGCGGGCGCGGCTGACCAGCTGGATCGAGACGATGCTGTCGCCGCCCAGGTCGAAGAAGCCGTCGTCGGCCCCGACCTCGGGGAGCTTGAGCACCTCGGCGAAGAGGTCGCACAGCACCCGCTCGGCCCGGGTACGCGGCGGTTCGCCGGAGGCGGTGGCGGCCCCGGCGGGTTCCGGCGCGGGCAGGGCCCTGCGGTCGACCTTGCCGTTCGGGGTCAGCGGCAGCTCCGGCAGGACCGTGACCACCGGGGGCACCATGTAGTCCGGCAGCCGCTCCGCCAGGTACGCGCGCAGTTCGGCGGCCTCGCACTCGCCGCCCGCGTAACCGACCAGCCGCCGGTCCCCCGGGCCGTCCTCGCGCACCACGACGGCCGCGTGGGTCACCTGGGGGTGGCCGCTGAGCACCGCCTCGATCTCGCCGAGTTCGATACGGAAGCCGCGCACCTTCACCTGGTCGTCGACGCGGCCGGCGTACTCCAGCCGCCCGCCGTGCCAGCGGACCAGGTCACCGGTGCGGTACATGCGGGCGCCGGGGGCGCCGTACGGGTCGGCGACGAAGCGCTGCGCGGTCAGGCCGGGGCGGCCCAGGTAGCCGCGGGCCAGCCCGGCGCCGGTGAGGTACAGCTCGCCCAGGACGCCTTCCGGCACCAGGCGCAGCCGCTCGTCCAGCACCCGGACACCGGCGCCGGGGATCGGGCGGCCGATCGGCAGCGCCCCGGGGGTGATCTCCTCGTCGGGTTCGACGCGGTGCACGACACAGCCGACGGTGGCCTCCGTCGGGCCGTACTCGTTGACGACGGCGGCACCGGGGTGGGCCGTGCGCCACTGGTCCAGTACCTCGCCGACCAACTGCTCGCCGCCGACGACCAGTTCGCCGGTCGGCGAGAACGGGCGGGGCAGCACGGTGAGCAGCGGCAGGTGGGCGGGGGTCGCCTTGACGAAGGCCGCGGCGGGACGCCCGGTGATGCCGTCGGCGTCGTCCAGCGGTCCGACGTGCACCCTGCCCCCGCTGATCAGCGGACCGAACAGGCTGGTGACGGTGAGGTCGAAGGACACCGAGGAGTGCAGCAGGGCCGTCCCGGCGAGCGAGGGGTACGCCTCGGTGGCCCAGCGCACGTAGGCGGCGAGCGAGTGGTGCTCGATGACGACGCCCTTGGGGCGGCCGGTCGAGCCCGAGGTGTAGATGGTGTACGCGGGGTGCGCCGGGTGGGGCGCCGGCCGGTCCAGGGCCGTGCCGTCCAGGCCGTCCGCTTCCGCCGGCCGGACCGCCGGGGGCGCGTCGGCCGCCGCCGGCAGGGTGCCGTCGTCGGTCACGGCGAGCACCGCCGCGGAGTCGGCGAGCATGTACGCGATGCGCTCGGCCGGGTAGGTGGTGTCGACCGGCACGTACGCGGCACCGGTCTTGAGCACCGCGAGCGCGGCGACCACCAGGTCCGTGCCGGGCCGCAGCGCGAGGGCCACGAAGGTCTCCGGCCCGGCTCCGCGCCCGATGAGCAGCCGCGCGAGGCGGTTGGACCGTCCGTCCAGCTCCGCGTAGGTCAGCTCGGCTTCCTGCGTGGAGACCGCGATGGCGTCGGGTGCCACCGCCACCCGGGCCGCGAACAGCTCGGGGACGGTGGGCCGCCGATCGGCGGGTTCGGGCAGGGCGGTGCCGGTGCCGTCGGCCAGGAGCCGTTCGCGTTCGGCGTCGCCGAGCACGTCGATCGCCGACAGGGGCCGGTCCGGCGCCTCGGTGACGGCGGCGAGCACCCGCTCAAGACGGTCCAGCATGCCCTGGACCGTGGCGCGGTCGAAGAGGTCGGTGCTGTATTCCAGCTCGCCTTCGATACCGGCCGGGCCGGTCCCGTCCTGGGTCTCCATGACGTGCAGGGTCAGGTCGAACTTGGCGGTTCGGGAGCCGAGTTCCACCGGTTCGGCAGTCAGGCCGGGCAGGTCCAGGTCGGCCGCGCTGTTGTTGTCCATCGACAGCATGACCTGGAACAGCGGGTGCCGGGCCATGGACCGGGCCGGTTGCAGCACCTCCACCAGCCGCTCGAACGGCACATCCTGGTGACCGTGCGCGGCGAGGTCGCCCTCCCGTACCCGGGCCAGCAGATCGGTGAAGGTGGGGTCGCCGGACAGGTCGGTCCGCAGCACCAGGGTGTTGACGAAGAAGCCCACGGCGTCGTCCAGCGCCTGGTCGGTGCGTCCGGCCACCGGTGTGCCGATGGGCACGTCCGTACCGGCACCGAGCCTCGAAAGGACGGTGGCCAGTGCGGCCCGCAGCACCATGAACACCGAGGCGCCGTTGGCCCGCGCCAGCTCGCGGAGGGCGCCGTGCAGCTCGGGGCGGATGCGGACCGGGACGGTGGCGCCACGGTGGCTGAGCACCGCGGGCCGCTGCCGGTCGAAAGGCAGCGCCAGCTCTTCCGGCAGCCCGGCCAGCGCCTCGCGCCAATAGGCGACCTGCTGGGCGATCGGGCTGTCCGGGTCGTCCTCGCTGCCGAGGGTCCGCTGCTGCCACAGGGTGTAGTCGGCGTACTGGACGGGCAGCGGCCGGAATTCCGGCCGGCCGCCCGCGGCCCGCGCGGTGTAGGCCGTGGCGAGGCCGTCGGCCAGCGGCGTCAGCGACCAGCCGTCGGCGGAGATGTGGTGCAGGACCAGGACGAGCACGCTGGTGTCGGGGCCGGTGGTCAGCACCCGGGCCCGTACGGGAAGGTCGGTGGTGAGGTCGAAGGCGTGGCCGGCCGCCTCCTCGGCGTACCGCTCCGCCTCGCTCTCCTCGACGTCCAGGAACTCCACCTCGACCTGGGCCTGTTCGGGCGTGAGAACGCGCTGGTACGGGTTTCCGTCGTCGTCCGGGAAGACGGTGCGCAGGCTCTCGTGGTGGGCCACCACGTCCTGAAGCGCGGCCCGCAGCGCCTGCTGGTCCAGCCGTCCGGTCAGCCGCAGCGCGAGCGTCAGGTTGTACGTGGCGCCGGGCCCCTCGATGCGGTGCAGGAACCACAGCCTGCGCTGCGCGAAGGACAGGGGTATCCGCTCGGGCCGGGGCACGGGGAGCAGCGGTTCGTGCGTGCCGGTGGCGGCGCCGCAGCGTTCGGCGAGCCCGGCCACGGTGGGCGCCTCGAAGACCGCCCGTACGGACAGGTCCACTTCCAGCGCCGCCCGGACCCTGGCCGCCAGCCGGGTGGCGAGCAGCGAGTGGCCGCCGAGGTCGAAGAAGTTGTCGTCGATGCCGACCTCTTCGATGCCCAGCACCTCGGCGAACGCCTGGCACAGGGTGCGCTCCGTGGCGGTGCGCGGGGCGCGGCGGGCGGCGCCCGTCCCGGCGGCGTAGTCGGGTGCGGGCAGGGCCTTGGCGTCCAGCTTGCCGTTCACGGTCAGCGGCAGCCCGGGGAGGGTGATCAGGGCCGCGGGCACCATGTAGTCGGGCAGGAGGGTGGCGGTGAACTCCCGCAGCCCGGCGGTGTCGAGGTCGTCGTCGCCCTGCGGCACGACGTAGCCCACCAGCCGCTTGTCGCCGGGCGCGTCCTCCCGCGCGAGCACGGCGGCCCGGGCGACGCCGGGGTGTGCCTCCAGCGCGGATTCGATCTCGCCGAGTTCGATGCGGAAGCCGCGGATCTTGACCTGGTCGTCGGCGCGGCCGACGTACTCCAGCTCGCCGTCGGCGTTGCGGCGGACCACGTCACCGGTGCGGTACATGCGGGTGCCCGGCGCGCCGTACGGGTCGGCGACGAAGCGCTGCGCGGTCAGGTCCGGGCGGCCCAGGTAGCCGCGGGCCAGGCCCGCCCCGGCGACGTACAGCTCTCCGGCCACACCGGGCGGTGCCAGCCTGAGGTGGCTGTCCAGGACGTAGGCGCGCAGGTCGGGGATGGGCTCGCCGATGAGGCTGGCGGTGGCGTCGGCGACGGCGCCGCGGTCCAGGGACCGGTAGGTGACGTGCACGGTGGTCTCGGTGATGCCGTACATGTTCACCAGGCGCGGGGCGTCGTCGGCGTGCCGCTCGTACCAGCCCGCCAGGCGCCGCAGGTCGAGCGCCTCACCGCCGAAGACGACCTGGCGCAGCGCCAGCCGGTCCCCGAGCGCGGGGTGCTCCCGGTCGGCCTGTACCAGCTGGTAGAAGGCCGACGGGGTCTGGTTGAGGACGGTGACGCGCTCCCGTACCAGGAGCTCCAGGAACTCGCGCGGGGCGCGGCTCACCTCGCGCGGGACGACCACGAGACGGCCGCCGCTGAGCAGCGGGCCCCACAGTTCCCATACGGAGAAGTCGAAGGCGTAGGAGTGGAAGAGCGTCCACACGTCCCGCGCGTCGAAGCCGAACCAGTGGGCCGTGTGCGTGAACAGCCGGACGACGTTGCGGTGCGGGACCATCACGCCCTTGGGGCGGCCCGTCGAGCCGGACGTGTAGATCACATACGCGGGGTGGTCGGCGGCGCCCGGCCCGTCGCGGCGCTCCGCCGGGTCGAGGTCGTGCCCGTCCAGCGTGGCCAGTTCGGCGGCCGTCCCGTCGTCGTCGAGAACGTACGCCGGAGTCCCGTCCACCACGCCCGCGGTGTCCCGTACGGTCAGCGCCAGCACCGGACGGGTCTCACCGAGCATGAACGCAATGCGGTCGGCCGGGTAGTCCGGGTCGATGGGCACATACGCGGCCCCGGTCTTGGCCACCGCGAGCAGGGCGACGACGAGGTCCGCCGAGCGCGGCAGGGCGACCGCCACGAAGGTCTCGGGGCCGGCGCCGCGGGCGAGCAGCAGCCGCGCCAGCCGGTTGGCCCGCGCGTTCAGCTCCGCGTAGGTGAGCGAGACGTCTTCGCAGGTCACCGCGGTGGCGTCGGGGGTTTCCGCCGCCCATTCCGCAAAGAGCCGGGCCGGGGTGCGGGTGTCGGTTCCGGGCAGCTCCGGGCCTTGGCCGGGCGCGGCCAGCAGCTCTTCCCGCTCACCGGGCAGCAGCGTGTCCAGCGTGCCGACCGTGGCGTCCGGGTCGGCGGTCAGCGTCTCCAGTACGGACACCAGGCGCCGGACCAGCCGCCCGGCCTCCTCCTCGGTGAACAGGTCCGCCCGGTAGTCGGTACGGAACTCCAGCCGCTCGCCGGGGAGGGCCGCGATGGTGACCGGGTAGTGGGCGGCGTCGCTGATGTCGATGCCGGCCACGGTCAGGCCGTCGTCGGCGCCGGGCTCCAGTACGCCGTCGCCGTCGAGCGGGTAGTTCTCGAACACCAGCAGGGTGTCGAAGAGTTCCGCGCCGCCGACCAGCGACTGGAGGTCGGCCAGTCCGAGGTACTGGTGGTTCATCAGGTCGGACTGTTCGCGCTGCACGCGGGTCAGCAGGGCGGCGACCGACTCGGCCGGGTCCAGGCGCACCCGTACCGGCAGGGTGTTGATGAACAGGCCGACCATGGTCTCGATGCCGGGGATGTCGGCCGGGCGGCCGGAGACGGTGGTGCCGAAGACGATGTCGTCCCGGCCGGTCAGCCGGGCCAGCAGCAGCGACCAGGCGCCCTGGACCACGGTGTTGACGGTGATCCCCAGCCGCCGCGCCAGCTGCCCCAGCCGTACGGTCAGCTCCTCGGACGCGATGTGCGAGAGGCTGCTCGGGGCGGCCTGGGCGTGCTCCGCCGTGGACGGTGCGAGCCGGACCGGCTCGGCACCGGCCAGGGCCTCGCCCCAGACCTTCTCCGCGACCGCGCGGTCCTGCCCGGCCAGCCAGGCGAGGTAGTCCGAGAACGGCGCGACCGGCGGCAGCGCGGAGGCGTCGGCCCCGGAGCGGTAGAGGGCGAACAGCTCCTCGACCACGAGCGGCATCGACCATCCGTCCACCAGGATGTGGTGGTTGGTGAGCATGAACCGGTGGTGGTCGGCGGCCAGCCGGGCGAGGGTGAAGCGCACCAGGGGCGGCGTGCTCATGTCGAAGCGGGTCGTCCGGTCGGCCTCGGCCAGCTGGTCCGCCGCCGTGGCGCGCTCCTCCTCGGGGAGGGTGCTCAGGTCCGCGTCCTGCCACGGAAGCGGTGCCTCGGCGGGCACGAACTGGACCGGTGCGTCCAGGCCCTGCTGCCAGAACGCGGCGCGCAGGTTGGGGTGCCGGCCGAGCAGCGCCCGTGCGGCGTCCTTCAGGGCCGCGGCGTCCAGCGGGCCCCGCAGGTCGAAGACCACCTGGGTGTTGTAGACGTCCACGCCGTCCTCGTCGTACGACGCGTGGAACAGCAGGCCCTCCTGGAGGGGGGACAGCGGCAGCACGTCCACGGTGCCCGGACGGGCTTCGGCGAGGGCGTCCAGCCGGCCCTGGGACAGCCCGGCCAGCGGGACGTCCGAGGGGGTCAGGCCCGCGGAGGCCCCGCCCCGTGCGTGCTCGACCAGGGCGCGCAGCGCGGCGAACCAGCCGTCGGCCAGCCGCCGTACGTCGTCCTCGGCCAGCACGTCCTTCGCCCACGCCCAGGAGGCCACCAGGCGGGTGCCGTCGGGGCGCTCCTCGGCCTGCGCGTTGATCTCGACGAGGTGCGCGAGCGTGAGCCGGGCCGCGGTGGCCGTGGCGTCGCCGTCGCTCCGGTCCGCCGCGGCGTCCTCCTCGGAGACCGGCATCCAGTACGTGTCCGCCGCGGCGCCCGGATCGCCGCTCTCCACGGCGAACCGGCCCAGGTAGTTGAAGCCGATCTGGGCCTGGGGCAGGGCGGCGAGGACCGGTGAGGTCTGCGGGTTCAGGTGGCGCAGCAGCCCGTAGCCGATGCCGTTGTCGGGGATCTGCCGCAGCTGCTCCTTGACCGTACGCAGCGCGGCGCCGGCCGCCGGGCCCGCCGTCAGGGCCTCGGTGACGTCGATGCCGTCCAGGTCGAGGCGGAGCGGGAAGAGGCTGGTGAACCAGCCGACCGTACGGGACAGTTCGGCGCCGTCACCGACCTGCTCCTCGCGGCCGTGGCCCTCCAGGTCGACCAGCAGGGCCCCGCCGTCCTGCCGCCAGGCGGCGAGCGCCAGGGCGAGGGCGGTGAGCAGCACGTCGTTGACCGAGGCGTTCAGGGCCGCCGGTACGTCGGTGAGCAGCGGCTCGGTCCAGTCGGCGGGCAGTACGTGGCTGGTCTCGACGGCGGGCGTGCCGTCGGGCACCGGGCCCTGGTGCAGCGGCCGTACGCCGGTCAGCTGCCGCTGCCACATCGGCAGCTCCGCGCCGATGCGCCCGATGTCCGAGGCGGCCAGCTGGAGTTGCTGGGCCCAGGTGCGGAAGGACGTACCGACCGGCTCCAGCGTGACCGGGCCGCCGGTCGCGGTCTGTTCCCAGGCGGACGCCAGGTCCGGAAGGAGGATGCGCCAGGACACGCCGTCCACCGCCAGGTGGTGGATCACCACCAGCAGACGGCCGGCGGCCCGGTCTCCGGCGTCGAACCACACCGCGCGCACCAGCGAGCCCTGTCCGAGGGAGAGCTGCTGCTGGGCGGCCTCGGTGTGCTCGTCCAGCAGCCGGGACAGGCCGGCGGGGTCCGCGCCGGACACATCGACACGGGTGACGCAGTCCTCGGCCCGGACGCTGCCGCGCGGGGCCACCTCCCACAGCGGGATGCCGGCCACCGTCACCAGCTTCGAGCGCAGCACGTCGTGGTGGTCGAGCACCGCCTGCACGGCCCCGGTGAGCCGGTCCGTGCCCAGCTCCGGCGGCACGCTCACCACCATCGACTGGCTGAACTGCGGGAACCACGCGGCCCCGGTGAACGCCTGCACGATCGGGGTCGCGGGAACGCCCCCGATGCCGGCGCTCGGCTCCTCGCTCACCGTCTGCTGCTCCTCGCTCGTCGCTACGGCCGCCAGTGCCTCGACGGTCTTGTGGGTGAACACCTCGCGCGGGCTGATCACCAGCCCGGCCTTGCGGGCGCGGCTGACCAGCTGGATGGAGACGATGCTGTCGCCGCCGAGGTCGAAGAAGCTGTCGTCGATGCCGACCTCGGGTACGCCCAGTACCTCCGCGAACACCGCGCACAGTGCCCGCTCCACGTCGTTGCGCGGCCCGCGTCCCGAGCGGCCCGCCTCGGCGGCGAAGTCCGGGGCGGGCAGCGCGGCGCGGTCGAGCTTGCCGTTGACCGTCAGGGGCAGCTCGGGGAGCGTGACGAACGCGGCGGGCACCATGTGGCGCGGCAGCCGGGCCGCGGTGGACTCCCGCAGTTCGGCGGATGCGACGGTGCTGCCGGGGACCGGCACCACGTAGGCCACCAGCCGCTTGTCGCCGGGAGCGTCCTCGCGTACCACCACGGCCACCCGGTCGACCTCGGGGTGCTCGCCGAGCACCGCCTCGATCTCGCCGGGTTCGACGCGGAAGCCGCGGATCTTGACCTGGCCGTCCGCCCGGCCGATGAACTCCAGCTCGCCCTGTCCATTCCAGCTGACCAGGTCACCGGTGCGGTACAGCCGCGCGCCGGGCGGGCCGAAGGGGTCGGCCACGAAGCGCTGCGCGGTCAGGCCGGGGCGGCCGAGGTAGCCGCTGGCCACCCCGGCGCCGCCCACGTACAGCTCGCCCACCGTGCCGTCGGGCACCAGCCGCAGCGCGTCGTCCAGGACGTACACCCGGGTGTTGGCCACCGGGCCGCCGATCGGCACCCGGCCGCCGTCCGACAGCGGCCCGCTCATCGTGGCGCAGACCGTGGTCTCCGTCGGCCCGTAGGCGTTGATCAGCGTGTGCTGCCGCGACCAGCGGGCGACCAGGTCCGGCGCCGAGGACTCACCGGCGACGACCAGGGTCGTGCCCGCCGGGACCTGTTCGGGGCGCAGCTGGGCCAGTACGGCCGGCGGCAGGGTGGCGTGGGTGATCCGCTGCCCGGTCAGCAGCCGCTCCAGCGGCTCACCCGGGGCGCGCTGCTCCGCGTCGGCCATGACCAGCGTGGCCCCGGTCAGCAGCCCCATGCAGGTCTCCCACACCGAGGCGTCGAAGCTCGCCGAGGCGAACTGGAGCACCCGGCTGCCGGGTCCCGCGGCCAGCCGTTCGGCGTGGGTGGCCGCCAGGCTCGCGATACCGGTGTGCGGCACGACGACGCCCTTGGGGCGGCCCGTGGAGCCGGAGGTGTAGATGACGTAGGCCGGGTCGGCGGGCCGGGCGGGCGCGCTCCGGTCGGCGTCGGTCAGATCCGTACCGGCGAGGCCGGCGAGCGCTCCGGTCACCTCCGGTGCGTCCAGCACCAGACGCGGCACGCCGCCGAGGGCCTGGTCCGCGGCGTCGAGCGCGGCGGCCGTCGCGGAGGCGGTCAGGACCAGGTGCGGTCCGCTGTCCCGGAGCAGGTAGCCGATGCGCTCGGCCGGGTAGTCGGGGTCGACGGGCACATAGGCGGCGCCCGCCTTGAGGACCGCGAGCACGGCGACGGCCAGTTCGCTGCCGCGCGGAAGGGCGAGCGCGATGTGGCGGCCCGGCCCGGCGCCCCGGCCGACGAGCAGCCGGGCGAGCCGGTTGGCCCGGGAGTTCAGCTCCCCGTAGGTCAGCTCCTCCCCGGTGACGACGAGGGCCGTGGCGTCCGGGGACTCGGCGACGCGGGCCTCGAACAGCTCGGGCCAGGTCGCCTCCGGCACCGGCAGTGCGGTGGCGTTGCGCCCGGTCAGCAAGGTGCGGCGCTCGTCGTCGGTGAGCATTCCGAGCGCGGCCAGAGGGGTGTCCGGTGCGTCGGTCAGGGCCCGCAGCACCCGCAGCAGGCGCGCCATCATGGTGCCGACGGCCTGCCGGTCGAGTACGTGCGGCTGGAAGTCCACCCGGAACTCCAGCTCCGCGCCGGGGATCACCGCGATGCTGACCGGGTAGTGGGCGGCGTCCTCACCGCCCACCGCGGACACCGCGAGGCCCGGTACGGCCTCCTGGAGCGCCGCCCCGTCCAGCGGGTAGTTCTCGAAGACCATGAGCGTGTCGAACAGCTCGCCCGCGCCCGCCAGGGACTGGAGCCGGGGCAGCCCGATGTGCTGGTACGGCATGAGGGCGGTGTGCTGCTCCTGGAGCTGCCGCAACAGGTCGCCGGCCGGGCGGGACGGGTCCACGTCCACCCGTACCGGCAGGGTGTTGATGAACAGACCCACCATCGTCTCGACGCCGGGCAGTTCGGCCGGGCGTCCGGACACCGTGGAGCCGAAGACCACGTCCCGGCGCCCGGTGTACCAGCCGAGCAGCACGGCCCAGGCGCCCTGGACCACGGTGTTGACCGTGACGCCGAGGCGCCGGGCCAGCTCCTCCAGCGCGCCGGTCAGCCCGGTGTCCGCGGAGACCACGTGCTGGGCGGGCACGGCGGGCGGCTGCTCGTTCCCGGGGGCGAGCAGGCACGGTTCGACGCCGGACAGCCGCTGCCGCCAGGCGTCCTCGGCCGCGTCCCGGTCCTGCCCGGCCAGCCAGGCCAGGTAGTCCTTGAACGGGCGCACCGCGGGCAGCGTGTCGGCCCCGGCCGCGTACAGGTCGAAGAGCTCACCGAACAGCAGCGGCATCGACCAGCCGTCGAGCAGGATGTGGTGGCTGGTGAACAGCAACCGGTGCCGGTTCTCGCCCAGGTGGAGCAGGGTGAACCGCAGCAGGGGCGGCTCGGTGACGTCGAAGCGCCGGGCCCGGTCGGCCTCGGTGAGGGTACGGGCCTCGGCCTCGGGGTCCGGGTGGCCGGTGAGGTCGGTCTCCTGCCAGGGAACGTCGAGCCCGTCGAGGATCAGCTGCACCGGCCGGTCGAGGTCCCGCTGCCAGAAGGCGGCGCGCAGGTTGGCGTGCCGTTCGAGCACGGTACGGGCCGCGGTGCGCAGCCGGTCCCGGTCCAGTTCCCCTTCGAGGTCGAGTTCCAGTTGGGTGTTGTAGAGGTCGACGCCCTCACTCTCGTAGAGCGCGTGGAAGAGCAGGCCCTCTTGGAGGGGCGACAGCGGCAGCACGTCGGCGGTGGCGGCGGGCAGTGCCTCCAGCTGGTGCTGGGCGAGCCCGGCCAGCGGTACGTCGGAGGGCGTCAGACCGCCCGCGCCCGGCTGCTCGGCGTGCGTCACCAGGGCGCGCAGCGCCTCGAAGAACGCCTCGCCCAGGCGGTGCACCTCCTGCTCCGACAGCAGCCCGGCCGCCCAGCCCCAGCCGGCCACCAGGGCCGGGCCGTCGGCGCGGTCCTCGGTGTGCGCGTTGAGTTCGAGGGCGTGCGGCAGCGGCATCGCGTCGTCGGCGCCGCCACCGATGCCGGTGGACTCCGGGGCGGAGACCCAGTACTGCGGTGCGCTCTGCTCGTCGGAAGCGTCGAAGCGCCCGAGGTAGTTGAAGCCGATCTGCGGGGCAGCAGCCGCAGACAGAGCCTCTTCGGTTTCCGGATTCAGGTGTCGCAGCAGCCCGTAGCCGATGCCGTGGTCCGGAATCGCCCGCAGCTGCTCCTTGACGCGCTTGAGCGCCACCCCGGCCGCCGCACCGCCCCGGAATGCGTCCTCGACGTCAACACCGTCCAGGTCCAGCCGTACGGGGAACAGGCTGGTGAACCAGCCGACCGTACGGGACAGATCCGCACCCGCGACGACCTGCTCCTCACGCCCGTGACCCTCCAGGTCCAGGACGAGACCCGAACCGGCGCCCCGCCACCGCACCACGGCCAGCGCCAACGCCGTCAGCAGGACATCGTTGACTCCCGCGCGGAACGCTGCCGGAACCGTCGTCAGCAACGGCTCCGACCACCGCGCCGACAGCGAGAGTTCCAGCTCCCGCGCAGTGGCGACGGTGTCCCGTACGGGGTCCAGCGCCCTGGCACCCAGCGGAGCTCCGGCATCCGCCAACTGCGCTCGCCATACGGGGAGTTCTGCTTCCACTCTGCCCGCCTCAGCGGCAGCCCGGCGCAACCCCTGCGCCCATGTACGGAAGGACGTACCCACCGGGTCCAGCACCACCGGACGACCGGTCCCCGCCTGCTCCCACGCACTCTCCAGATCGGGCAGCAGAATGCGCCACGACACCCCGTCCACGGCCAGGTGGTGGACGGCCACCAGGAGCCGGCCCGAGCGCCGTGCCCCGGCGTCGCACCACACGAACCGGGCGATGCGGCCGTGGGCCGGGGACAGCCACTGCTGAGCGGCCCGTCCCTGCTCCTCCAGTACGGAGGCCGGCGACGCGGCATCGTCCTCGGGGACCTCGACGCGGACCACGCAGTCGCGGGCCCGGACCGCGCCGCGCGGGACGATCTCCCACACCCGGTCGTCGCCGAGGCGGGACCGCAGCGCGTCGTGCCGGTCCAGGAGCGCCTGTACGGCGGTGAGCAGCCGGTCGTGGCCGAGCTGCGCGGGCACCTCGACGACCATCGACTGGTAGTAGTGCGCGAAGGTGTGCGCCGCCTGTCCCGTCTCGGCCAGGGTCCCGGCGACGATGGGGGTCAGCGGCACTTCGCCCAGGGCCGCGCCGGGGTCCTCGGCGCCGGTCTCCGGCACCGCCCGCGCCACGGGGGCCAGCCCTTCGACGGTGCGGTGGGTGAACACCTCCCGCGGGCTGATCACCAGCCCGGCCTTGCGCGCCCGGCTGACCAGCTGAATCGAGACGATGCTGTCGCCGCCCAGGTCGAAGAAACTGTCGTCGATACCCACCTCGGGTACGCCCAGCACCTCCGCGAACACCTCGCACAGCGCCCGCTCCACCGCATTGCGCGGCGGCTTGCGCACGCCCGAGAGCACCGCTCCGTAGTCGGGAGCCGGGAGCGCCCTGCGGTCGAGCTTGCCGTTCGCCGTCAGCGGGAGGGCCGGCAGCGTGACGAAGGCCGCCGGGACCATGTAGTCGGGCAGGACGTCCGCGACCGCCGCGCGTACGGCGCCCAGGTCCGGTTCCGGCACGGCGGGCACCAGGTAGGCCACCAGCCGCCGGTCCCCGGGGCCTTCCTCGCGGACGGTCACCGCGGCCTGCGCCACCGCGTCCAGACCCGCCAGTACGGATTCGATCTCGCCGGGCTCGATGCGGAACCCGCGGATCTTCACCTGGTCGTCGGCCCGGCCCAGGAACTCCAGGTGGCCGCGTCCGGTCCAGCGCGCCAGGTCGCCCGTGCGGTACATACGGGTCCCCGGCGCGCCGAACGGGTCGGCGACGAACCGCTGGGCGCTCAGGCCGGGGCGCCGCAGATAGCCGCGGGCCAGGCTCGCGCCCGCGACGTACAGCTCGCCGGTCACCCCCGGCGGCACCGGGCGCAGCGCGGCGTCCAGCACATAGGCGCGGGTGCCGGTGACCGGCCGGCCGATCGAGGGCCAGTCGGACGCGCGCAGTTCGGTGACCACGGAGTCGACCGTCGCCTCGGTCGGGCCGTAGCAGTTGTACGCCGTCACGTCGGGCAGGGCCGCCAGCTCCGCCCACAGCGCCTCGCCCAGGGCCTCGCCGCCCAGGCTGAGCACGGACGGGCGGTGCCGCGGGTCGCGCAACAGGCCGCTGTTGACGACGTGCTGCGCGAAGGTCGGTGTCAGGTCCAGGAAGTCGATCTTCTCGGCGACGACATGGGCGGTCAGGGCCGCCGGGTCGCGCCGTACCTCGTCGTCGATCAGGTGCAGTTCGTGGCCGAGGAGCAGCGCCAGCAGCTGGTCCCACGAGGTGTCGAAGGAGATGGAGGCGGTCAGCGCCAGCCGGAACGGGCCGTCATCCGGCGCGGCGAGCAGGCCCCCGCGGTGCGCGTGCAGGAGGTTGGCCACGCTGCGGTGCTCGACGACCACGCCCTTGGGGCGGCCCGTGGAGCCGGAGGTGTAGATGACGTACGCGGGGTGCTCGGGGCGCAGCGGGCGGAGCCGGTCGGCGTCGCCCGGGTCGGTGTCCGCGAGCGTACGGAGCGCGTCGGCCGTGCCGGGCCCGTCGAGCACCACCTGCGGCACATCCGGCACCAGGGCACTCGTCTCCCCGGTGACCAGGGCCAGCACCGGCCGCGCGTCCTGGAGCATGTAGGCGATGCGGTCCACCGGGTAGTCGGTGTCCACGGGCAGGTACGCCGCGCCGCTCTTGAGCACGGCCAGCAGGCCGACGATCAGGTCCGCGGTCCGCGGCAGGGCGAGCGCCACCACCGTCTCGGGCCCGGCGCCGTGCCGGGCCAGGAGCCGGGCCAGGCGGTTGGCGCGGGCGTTCAGCTCGGCGTAGGTGAGCCGCGCCGTACCGTCGGCGTCGCCGGAACCGGCCGGCGCGACCAGCGCCGTGGCGTCGGAGTGACCGGCCGCGGCGGCCTCGAACAGTTCCACGACGGTGGCCGCGGCCGCCGGTGTCCCGGCGCGCGTCCAGTCCGCCAGCTGCCGGGTCTCCTCGCCGGTGAGGACGTCGATGGCGCCGACCGGCCGTTCGGCGTCGGCCGTCATCGCCTCCAGCACCAGCAGCAGCCGCTGGAAGACCAGGTCCAGCTGCCCGGCGGTGAACAGGTCGGGCCGGTAGTCGACCCGGAACTCCAGCTCGTCGCCGGGCAGTACGGCGATGCTGATGGGGTAGTGCGCCGGGTCCTCGCCGTCGACGTACGACAAGGAGAGGTCGCCGGTCGCCTCTTCGAGCGCGGCGGCGTCCAGCGGGTAGTTCTCGAAGACCAGCAGGGTGTCGAAGAGGTCGGGCGCCGGGCCGCCGGTGGTGGCGCCCGCCGCGGCCAGCGACTGGAGCCGGGCCAGGCCCAGATGCTCGTACGGCATCAGCTCGGCGCTCTGCGCCTGGAGGCGGCGCACCAGGGCCGCGACCGGCTCGGCCGGGTCGATGAGCAGCCGGACCGGCAGGGTGTTGATGAACAGCCCCAGCATGTCCGCCACCCCGTCGATCTCGGCGGGGCGTCCGGAGACGGTGGTACCGAAGACCACGTCCTGACGGTGGGTGAGCCGGCCCAGCAGCACCGCCCAGGCGGCCTGCACCAGCGTGTTGGGGGTGACCCCCAGCCGCCGGGCCTGCTCGGCCACCGCCGCCGTCAGCCCGGCCGAGGCGCGGGTGACGTGGTGCTCGGGCAGTACGGGCGTCAGCGGGCCCGCCTCGGGCGCGACGAGGCAGGGTTCGGCCCCGGCCAGCGCCGTACGCCACGCCGCTTCGGCGGCCTCGGCGTCCTGCCCGGCCAGCCAGCCCAGGTAGTCGGAGAACGGGCGGACCCGCGGCAGCGCCGAGGTGTCGGCGCCCTTGCCGTACAGCGCGAACAGCTCACCGACGAGGAGCGGGGTGGACCAGCCGTCGAGCAGGATGTGGTGGCTGGTGAGCAGCAGGCGGTGGTGCTCGGCGGCGAGCTTGAGGACGGTGAAGCGGATCAGCGGCGGCGCGTCCATGGAGAACCGCCGGTGCCGGTCCGCCTCGATGACGCGTGCCGCCTCGGCCTCGGTGTCCGGCACGGTGGACAGGTCGATGTCCTGCCAGGGCATCTCGGCCTTGCCGAGGACGACCGAGACGGGGTGCTTCAGGTCCCGCTGCACGAAGCCCGCCCGCAGGTTCGGGTGCCGGTCGAGCAGGCCCTGCGCGGCACGCCGCAGCAGCCCGGTGTCCAGGCGTCCGTGCAGGTCGAACACGAGCTGGGTGTGGTAGATGTCCACGCCCTGCTCGTCGTAGAGGGAGTGGAAGAACATGCCCTCCTGGAGCGGGGACAGCGGCAGCACGTCGACGGTGCCGGGCACCTCGGCGGTGATCGCGTCCAGCTGCCCGGAGGTCAGCTGGACCAGGGGCACGTCGGAGGGTGTCAGGCCGCCGGCGCCCGGCTGTTCGGCGTGCGCGACCAGCGCCTTGAGCGCGTCGAACCAGTCCTCGCCCAGCCGGCGCACCTCGGCCTCGGGCAGCAGCCGGGAGGCCCAGCTCCAGTTGACGACCAGGCGCGGCCCCTCGGCGTCGTCCTCCGTGAGCGCGGTGATCTCGACGGCGTGCGGCAGCGGCATCGCGTCGTCGGCGCCGCTGCCTTCCAGGCGGGTGGCCTCGGGCGCGGTGACCCAGAACTGGGGTCCGTCCTGGGCGGAGGGAGCGTCGAAGCGTCCGAGGTAGTTGAAGCCGATCTGCGGGGCAGGGGCCGAGGACAGGACGTCTTCGGTTTCCGGGTTCAGGTGGCGCAGCAGGCCATAACCGATGCCGTGGTCCGGGATCGCCCGCAGCTGCTCCTTGACGCGCTTGAGCGCCACCCCGGCCGCCGCACCGCCCCGGAAGGCGTCCTCGACATCGACACCGTCCAGGTCCAGCCGGACGGGGAAGAGGCTGGTGAACCAGCCGACCGTACGGGACAGGTCCGCACCCGCGACCACCTGCTCCTCACGACCATGGCCCTCCAGGTCCAGCACCACACCCGAACCGGCACCCCGCCACCGCACCACGGCCAGCGCCAACGCCGTCAGCAGCACGTCATTGACCCCGGCCCGGAACGCCGCCGGAACCGTCGTCAGCAACGGCTCCGACCACCGCGCCGACAGCGAGGTCAGCCACTCCCGCTCGGTGTCGGCGGTGTCCACCGCCGGGTCCAGTGCCCGGTCCCCGAGCAACGGGTCGGGCAGTGCGGTCTGCCGCTGCCAGAGGTCGAGTTCGGCCGCCACACGCTCCGGTTCCGCCGCGGCCCGGCGCAGGCCCTGCGCCCACGTACGGAAGGACGTACCCACCGGGTCCAGGACGACCGGACGGCCGGTGCCCGCCTGCTCCCACGCGCTCTCCAGGTCGGGCAGCAGGATGCGCCACGACACGGCGTCCACCACGAGATGGTGGAGCGCGAGCAGCAGCCGCCCGGTGGCCCGGTCCCCGGCGTCGAACCAGATGGCCCGGACGAGCCTGCCGTCCTCCAGGGAGAACCAGTCGTGGGCGGCCGTGGTGTGCGCCTCGATGAAGGCGGTCAGCTCGTCGCCCGGCACGCCGGTGATGTCCACCCGCTCCAGGCAGTCGGCGGCCCGTACGGTGCCGCGGTCCCCGACCGTCCAGGACGGACCGTCCGCGGTGTGCGTCAGCCGCGACCGCAGCACGTCGTGATGGTCCAGCACGGCCTGGAGGGCGGTGCCGAGCCGGTCCTCGCCCGCCTGGGCGGGGATCTCCACCAGCATGGACTGGTGGAACCGCGCCCAGGGCCCGGCCTGGTCGGTGGCCAGCACGATGGGGGTGAGCGGGACCTCGCCCAGCGCGGCGCCCGGGTCCTCGGCGCGGACCTCGGCCACCGGCTGCGCGACCGGCGCCAGCCCCTCTACGGTGCGGTGCGTGAACACCTCGCGCGGGCTGATGACCAGCCCGGCCTTACGCGCCCGGCTGACCAGCTGGATGGAGACGATGCTGTCGCCGCCCAGGTCGAAGAAGCTGTCGTCGATACCCACCTCGGGTACGCCCAGCACCTCCGCGAACACCTCGCACAGCGCCCGCTCCACCGCATTGCGCGGCGGCTTGCGCACCCCCGAGAGCACCGCCCCGTAATCCGGCTCCGGCAGCGCCTTGCGGTCCACCTTGCCGTTCGCGGTCAGCGGCAGCGCGTCCAGCGCGACGAACGCGGCCGGCACCAGGTAGTCGGGCAGCCGGGAGCGCAGGAAGGCACGCAGCTCCTCGCCGGTCGCCGCCCCGGGCTCGCGGGGTACGAAGTAGGCGGCGAGCGAGGTGCCGGACGGGGACGGCAGGGCCAGTACGGCGGCCTGGGCGACCTCGGGGTGGGCCGCGGCGGCCGCCTCGATCTCGCCCAGTTCGACGCGGAAGCCGCGCACCTTCACCTGGTCGTCGGCCCGGCCCAGGAACTCCAGCTCCCCGCGCTCCGTCCAGCGCACCAGGTCGCCCGTGCGGTACATCCGCGCACCCGGACCGCCGAACGGGTCGGCGACGAACCGCCCCGCGGTCAGCCCGGGACGCCCCAGGTAGCCGCGGGCGAGTCCGGCCCCGGCGACGTACAACTCGCCCGGCACGCCCCGGGGTACGAGGCTGAGCGCGGCGTCCAGCACGTACACCCGCGCACCGGCCACCGGGCGGCCGATGGTGAGCCGCCCCTCCGCCGCCAGTTCGGCGAAGGTGGCGTCCACGGTGGTCTCGGTAGGCCCGTAGAAGTTGAAGACGGCCAGGCCGTCGCACTCCGCCAGCCGCTGCCGCAGCGCCTCCCCCAGGGCCTCACCGCCGAGGACGAGCGTGCCGGGGCGGTGGCCCGGGCCGTCGAACAGGCCGGTGTCCGCGACGTGCTGGGCGAAGGACGGGGTGAGGTCGAGCAGGTCGATGCGGTGGGCGGTGGCGTAGTCGCGCAGCGCGTGCGGGTCGCGGCGCGTCTCGTCGTCGATGAGGTGCAGTTCGTGGCCCGCCCACATCCACAGCAGCTCGTCCCAGGAGCTGTCGAAACCGACGGCCGCCGTCAGCGCGATCCGGTGGCGCGCGTGTCCGGAGCGGGCCACCAGCGGCCCGAAGAACTCGGCCTGGTGGGCATGGAAGAGGTTCACCACGCTGCGGTGCTCGATCACCACGCCCTTGGGCGTGCCCGTGGAGCCGGAGGTGTGGATGACGTACGCGGGGTGGGCCGGTGCCAGGGGCGCGGTGCGGTCGGCGTCGGTGAGGTCCGAGCCGTCCAGGGCCGCGAGGCGGCGTACGGTCTCCGGCGCGTCGATCACCAGGTGCGGCAGACCGGTGCCCGCCAGCGCGCCGGCCGTGGCGGCGCAGGCCAGTACGGCGACCGGCGCGGTGTCGCGGACCAGGAACTCCAGGCGCTCCGCGGGCTGTCCGGCGTCGATCGGCAGATAGGCGGCGCCGGACTTCAGTACCGCGAGCAGGCCCACGATCAGGTCGGCGGAGCGCGGCAGGTTCAGCGCGACGGTCCGTTCGGGCCCGGCGCCGTGCTCGGCCAGCAGCCTGGCCAGCCGGTTGGCGCGGTCGTTCAGCTCCCCGAAGGTCAGCCGGGTGTCCGCGCAGACCACCGCGGTCGCGTCGGAGTTCTGGGCCACCGCGGCTTCGAAGAGCGCGGGCAGCGTTCCGGTGGGGGCGGTGTGCGCGGTGCCCTGCCAGTCGCCCAGCAGCACCCCGCGTTCCTCGGTGCCGAGCAGATCGAGGCCGCTCAGGGGTGTGTCGGGCTGCGCTGCGGCATGCGTGAGTATCCGCACGAGGCGGTCGAGCAGCGCGCGGGCCGTGGACTCGTCGTACAGGTCGGTGGCGTACTCCAGCTCGCCGTGCAGACCCGCGGGGGCGCCGTCCGGGCCGTACGTCTCGGCGAGGCTGACGGTGAGGTCGAACTTGGCCACGGTGTTGGCGAGCGGGTGGGCGCTCACCTCCAGCCCGGTGAGGCCGAGGCCGGTGTCGCCGGTCGTCTCCCAGGACAGCATGACCTGGAAGAGCGGGTGCCGGGCGGGTGAGCGGACCGGGTCGGCGAGTTCCACCATGCGCTCGAAGGGCAGCTCCTGGTGGGCGAAGGCGGCGAGGTCGGTCTGCCGCACCCGGTCCAGGAGTTCGGTGAAGGCCGGGTCGCCCGCGGTGTCGGTACGCAGCACCAGCGTGTTGACGAAGAAGCCGACGGCGTCGTCCAGCGCCTGGTCCGTACGGCCCGCGACGGGGCTGCCGATCGGGATGTCGTCCCCGGCCCCGTGCCGGGACATCAGCCCGGCCAGGGCCGCCTGGACCACCATGAACACACTCGCCCCGCGGCTGCGGGCCAGCTCCGCGAGGGCGGCGTGCAGCTCGGCGCCGAGCGCGACGGGCAGACTGCGGCCCCGGTGCGAGGCGCGGGCGGGCCGCGGCCGGTCGGCGGGCAGTGTCACCTCTTCGGGCAGCGCCCGCAGCGTCTCGTCCCAGTAGCGGGCCTGCCGGGCCAGGGTGCTGTCCGGGTCGTCCTCGGTGCCGAGCGCGGCGAGCTGGGCGAGGGTGTTGTCCGCGTACTGGAGCGGCAGCGGCGTGAACGCGGGCTGCTCACCCTGTACGCGGGCGGCGTAGGCGGTGGCGAGGTCGGCCGCCAGCGGCTCCAGGGACCAGCCGTCGGCGGCGATGTGGTGCAGCACCACGGCCAGCACGGCCCGGCGCGGGCCGAGCACACCGAGCCAGGCGCGCAGCGGGGTCTCGGTGGTCAGGTCGAAGCCGCGCCCGGTCGCGGCCCGCAGCAGCTCCGGCAGCTTGTCCTCGGTGGCCGCCACGGTCTCCAGGACGGGCGTACGGTCGGTGACCTGCTGGCAGGGCTCGCCGTCGGATGCCTCGGGGAAGACGGTGCGCAGAATCTCGTGCCGCCGCACGACATCGGCGATCGCGCGGCCCAGCGCCTCCTGGTCCAGCTCGCCGTCGAGCCGCAGCACCCACGGCATGTTGTACGTGGCGTCGGCGCCGTCGAGGCGGTTGAGGTACCACAGGCGGCGCTGCGCCAGCGAGAGCGGAATGCGCTCGGGACGCGGGGCCGGTACCGCGGCGTGGGCGGTACGGGTGGCCGTCTGCGCGCAGAGCGGCGCGAGCCGGGCGACGGTCGGGGCCTCGAACACCGACCGTACGGTCAGCTCCGCGCCCAGCGCGGTGCGGATACGGGCGATGAGCCGGGTGGCGGACAGCGAGTGCCCGCCCAGGTCGAAGAAACTGTCGTCGATGCCCACCCCGGGCACCCCGAGCACGTCCGCGAACACCTCGCACAGCGCCCGCTCCACGTCGTTACGGGGGCCACGACCCGAACGGCCCGCGCCCGCCGCGTAGTCGGGGGCGGGCAGCGCCTTGCGGTCCACCTTGCCGTTCGCGGTCAGCGGCAGCGCGTCCAGCACGACGAAAGCGGCCGGAACCATGTGGTCCGGCAGCCGCTCCCCGGCGGCCGCGCGCAGCTCCGCAACGTCCGGTACGGGCGAGCCGGGCACCGGCACCACATAGGCGGCCAGCCGCTGGTCGCCCGGCGCGTCCTCGCGGAGGACCACCGCGACCTGCCCGACCGCCGGGTGGCCGCCCAGCACGGCTTCGATCTCGCCCGGCTCGATACGGAATCCACGGACCTTGACCTGGTCGTCGGCCCGGCCCAGGAACTCCAGCTGCCCCCGCCCGTTCCAGCGCGCCAGGTCCCCGGTGCGGTACATACGGGCGCCCGGACCGCCGTACGGGTCGGCGACGAACCGCCCCGCCGTCAGCCCGGCCCGGCGCAGGTAGCCGCGCGCCAGACCGGCGCCGCCGAGATAGAGCTCTCCCGCGGTGCCCGGGGGAACCTGTCGCAGCGCGCCGTCCAGTACGTACGCGCGCACGCCCGCCACCGGGCGGCCGACCGTGGGCCAGGCGGCGTCCGCGAGCCGGACGTAGGCGGCATCGACCGTGGCCTCGGTCGGGCCGTAGAAGTTGTAGACCGCCGTCGGGCCGTCGGCCAGCCGGGACCACAGCGGTTCGGGCAGGGCCTCGCCGCCGACGACGAGCACGGCGGGCGGCGCCGTCTCGAACAGCCCCTCGTCCAGCAGGTGCTGGGCGAACGCGGGCGTGACGTCGAGCAGGTCCAGCCGGTGGGTACGGGCGTAGCGGTGCAGCGCGGCCGGGTCGCGCCGGGTGTCGTCGTCGATGAGGTGCAGCTCGTGGCCCGCCCACATCCACAGCAGCTCGTCCCACGAGGTGTCGAACCCGATCGACGCGGTCAGCGCGACCCGGAAGCGGCGCCCCGCCGCCTCGCGGAAGAACCCGGACCGGTGCGCCGCCAGCAGGTTGAGCACACTGCGGTGTTCGACGGCGACGCCCTTGGGGGTGCCGGTCGAGCCGGAGGTGTAGATCACGTAGGCGGTGTGCGAGGGGAGGAGGGGGGCGGTGCGGTCGGCGTCGGTGAGGTTGTGCTCGGGGGCCGCGGTCCCGGCTTCGGTTCCGGGCGCGGCTTCGGCTTCGGCTTCGGTGAGGCGGTCGAGCAGGAGCGTACGGGGAGCATCCGCGCCCAGGGTGTCCGCGGTGGCCGAGGTGGCCAGGGCCAGTACGGGCCGGGCGTCGCGCAGCATGTGGGCGACGCGCTCCGCCGGGTAGTCCAGATCGATGGGCAGGTATCCGGCCCCGGCCTTGAGTACGGCCAGCAGGCCCACCATGAGGTCGGCGGTGCGCGGCAGGGCCAGGGCGACCAGGTCGTCGGGACCGGCGCCGGCGGCGGCCAGGGACCGCGCCAGGCGGTTGGCGCGCGCGTTCAGTTCGGCGAAGGTCAGCGCACCGTCGGGGCCGGCCAGGGCGGTCGCGTCCGGAGTGGCGGCGGCCTGCGCCTCGAAGGCGGCGGCCAGGTTCCGGTGCGCGGGCTCAAGCCCGGTCTCGGCCCCGGGTTCGGCTTCGGTCTCGCTCTCGGGTGCCTGCGGCCCGCCCGACTGCCACTGCTCCAGGCGCCCCCGCTCCTCCACGGTCAGCAGGTCCAGGCCCGCCACCACGTCCGTATCGGCGGCACGGACGAAACCGGCGAGCACGGAGCGGTACCGGTCCCGGTGCGCCGCGAGTTCGGCCTCGCCGTACCGCTCGTCGGCACCCTGGAAGTCGATCTCCAGCCCGGCGCCGTCACCCCGGTCGCAGATCACCACCGCCAGGTCCTCGATCGGGCCGATCGACAGGTTGTGGGTGCGGGCGGGCGCGCCGGCGAAGCTCAGCCCGTAGTCGAAGTTCATGATGTTGACCGTGGGGCCGGTCAACTGGCGTCCCTCACCGAGCAGGTTGAGGTCGCGGCGGAGATCTTCGTAGCGGTAGCGCTGGTGCCGCAGCGCGCCGCGCATCTGGTCGGCGGTGTGCCGTACCAGCTCCGAGAGCCGGGTGTCCGGGCGGACCGTGAGCCACAGCGGCACCTCGTTCGACATCATGCCGGGGGTGCTGCGCACGATGGGGCCGCTGCGCGCGGCGACCGGCAGGCCGAGCACCACATCGGTGGCCCCGGTCATCCGGTGCAGGTGGACGGCGAGGGCGGCGACCAGGACGGGCTGCCACGGGGTGCGCCGCTGCCGGGCCGCGGCCTTCAGTTCGGCCAGTTCGCCGGCCGGGAGCCGGTCGCGGGAGTGCCGTACGCCCGTCGACGCGGTGGCCGGGGCGCCGGCGAGGGTGACCGGCTCGGGCCGGTCGGCGAGCGTCTGCGTCCAGTACTGCCGGTCGGCCTCGTAACGGTTGGAGTCCTGGTACTCCCGGTCGCTGTCTGCCAGCGCGCGGAGGGGGCCGAAGGGGCTTGCGCCAACAGGGCTTCCGGTGACGCGGCCGGTGTACAGCTCGGCCACGCGCTGGGCGACCAGCGATCCGGTGAAGCCGTCCATCACGAGGTGGTGGTAGCGGTGGAGCCAGATGTGCCGGTCCGGCGCGAGCGTGAGCAGCGCGAAGGTGAACAGCGGTCCCGCGCCCGGGTCGAGGGGCCGCCGGGCCTCCTCCTCCAGCCATGTGTGGGCCGCGGCCCGGGGATCGGCCTCGGCGCTCAGATCGATGCGCCGCAAGGTGACGGGCACGGACGGCTCGACGGTCTGCACCGGGCCGTCGCCGCCGTCCTCGAAGCGGGCGCGCAGCGCCTCCGCCTCGCCGACCACCTGCCGCAGCGCCGCCTGGAGATCGTCCGCCGCGACGGCACCGTCGATCTCGAAGTATTCGGCGATGCTGAACAGCGGATTGGCCGGGTCGAGATGCTGCGCATACCAAATTCCCAGCTGCGCGGCGGTCAACGGAAGTCGGGTTGTCCCCAGGGCAGACATACTTCCCCCTTGCGTACGCCATTTTCTGGAAGAGCGCACGCGAAAATCAGCATTACGCGCGGAACCGTGTGCGCAGCGCACCGGAATGAAAAGAGAAGGAGAACACCCGGCAAACCAGCAGGCGCTTTAAAGGCAAACTAAAGCCGGGCGTCCCGTATCAGCGTTTGACTGCGGCGGCGCAACACTCGGTAGCGGCGGCGGCAGGATGGCACCATCCCGGACACATGCCTCGAATCCCCCTAAAATGAACGCCGCAGCCAGGCTTCCCCCATGCCGCAGGCAGCGTATGCGCGCACCGGCAGTCAGGCAAAGAGCAGCTAAAGCAGTGCGCTGCGGACGCGCAGAATTGCGGCCCGCTGTGTGGTCACCGACAGCCTATTTCAGGACGATCTCAGTTTGCAGTGATCCAGGTCACAACCAAAAAGATCCGGTGCCGCGGTTGCGACCCCGCCCACTCTCTGTGATGCTCGGCAGTCACGGGGGACGAATACAGCCGCGTCGACATGCTGAACGCAGCCGAATAACTGCGATGACAGCCCGATGAATGCGCGCCTTCGCCGAATTGAACGGCTGAATACGACGCGGTGTCCCGCCGGCAGGCGCACCGGAACGGCAGGAGTAAGTCGTGGGCAGGTCGGCCGAAGATCGATCGAGATCATCGCTACGGGTGCTGGTGAGCCTCCTCAGACCGTTCCGCTGGGTGCTGGTGGGCGTCTTCCTCCTGCAACTCGCGGCACACGGCACCGCGTTGGTCCAGCCACTGGTCGCCAGCAGCGTCGTCGAAGGCGTGCGGGAGAACGGCGGGCTGTGGGGCCCGGTGACCGCCCTCGCGGTGATCGCCGTGGTCGGCATGGCGCTCAACTACGTGGGCGTGTACGTCCATGGGCGCGTCGGCCAGCGCTTCGTACTGCGCGTACGCAACGACCTCGCCCGGCGGATCTTCGGGGCGCGCGTCCCGGAGGTCGAGGGCGCCTCGACCGGCGACGTGCTCTCCCGCGTCGGCGCCGACACCACGCTCCTCCAGCAGACCATCATCCGCAGCACGATCGAACTGCTCATCGTCCCGTTCACCATCGTGATCACGGTCGTCCTGATGCTGCTCATCGACCCGCTGCTGGCCGTCCTCGTGATCGTCATGCTCACCGTGGCCACCGTGGTGGAGAGTTGGGCGTTCCAGCGGGTCACCGTGCAGTCCGAGCACGCGCAGAACTACCTCGGCGCGATGACCGGCGTCCTCCAGCGCGTCCTGCTGGCCTTCCGTACGGTCAAGGCGTCCCGCACCGAGAAGTCCGAGGCCGCCGCCTTCGGCAAGGAGGCCGAGGGCTCCTACCGCGCCGGGGTCAAGGCCGCGCGCACGGAGGCCGTCGCCGAGACCGCCGCGCTCGGCTCGGTCGAGGTGACCTTCCTGCTGGTCCTCGGCATCGGCGCGATCCGGGTCAGCTCCGGCGCACTGTCCATGGGCGACCTCGTGGCCATCCTGCTCTACGTCGTCTACATCCAGGAGCCCATCGGCTCGCTGGTCGCCTCGGCCGGCCGCCTCTCCGAGGGCCTGGCCGCCGCACGCCGGGTGGACGAACTCCTCCAGCTCCCGCCGGAGGCCACCGCCCCCCGCGCCGCGGCCCCGGCCGACGGGCGCCCGGCACCCGGACTGCGCCTGGACGACGTCACGTTCGGCTACCCGAACCGCGAGGTCCTGCGCGGCGTCACCATCGACGCGCCGGTGGGCATCACCGTGCTGGTGGGACCGTCCGGCACCGGCAAGACCACCGTCCTCAGCCTGATCGAGCGGTTCGTCGAACCCAGCGGCGGACGGGTCCTCCTCAACGGCACCGACATCCGCGAACTCGACCTCGCGGAGCTGCGCGGCCGGGTCTCCTACGTCCAGCAGGAGGCGCCGCTGCTCGGCGCGACCGTCCGCGACGCCGCCTCGTACGGGGTGGACGACGTGGACCCCGTACGGCTGGAGAAGATCCTCGACTCGGTGGGCCTGATGGAGTGGGTGCGCGGCCTGCCCGACGGCCTGGACACCGAGGTCGGCGAGCGCGGCGTGCACATCTCCGGCGGGCAGCGGCAGCGGCTGGCGGTCGTACGGGCCCTGCTGCGCGACAGCGAGGTGCTGCTGCTCGACGAGGCGACCTCGCAGCTGGACCCGCACAACGAGCGCACCCTGCTGGACTCGCTGGCCGTGCACGCCAAGGACAAGATCGTCATCGCGGTGACCCACCGGATGCCGATCGCCCTCCAGGCCACCCAAGTGATCATGATGGAGGACGGCCGGGTCCACGCGGCCGGGCACCACACCGCGCTTCTGGAGACCGAGGACAAGTACCGTGCCCTTATCGCGGCTTCGACGTGAGGCGGGGGCGCGGGGCGCCCGGGGACAGGAGACGTCGCGTACGGCGGTGGCGTCCCGCGCCCGCGGGACCGGGCGCCGTAAGCCCGGCAGATTACCGGCCGCGGCCCTCGCCGCCGTCCTCACCCTCGCCCTCACCCTCACCGGCTCCGTCCCCTCGGGGACGGAGCGGCGGCCCGGCACCGCGGCGGACATCCGCTACACCGAATACGGCGTGCCGCACATCATCTCCGACACCTACCGAGGCGTCGGCTACGGCTACGGATACGCCCAGGCCAAGGACAACCTCTGCGTCCTCGCCTCGGTCTACCTGACCGTCGGGGCCCAGCGCTCGCGCCACCTGGAGCCGCAGGCCGCGCCCCGGCAGGGCCCCGCCGACCCGACCTTCGCCACCGCCCGCACCAACCTCGACAGCGACCTCTACTACCAGCAGGTCAACGACTCACGCGTCGTCGAACGGGCCCTGCGGTCGCCGGCCAGCCCCCGCGCCGAAGTACGCGAGATCGTCCGCGGCTACGTGGCGGGCTACAACCGCTATCTGCGCGACACCGGAGGCGCCGCCCGCATCTCCGACCCCGTCTGCCGGGGCGCGGCCTGGGTACGCCCCATCTCCGAACTCGACTTCTACCGGCACTACCACGCACTGGCGACCGTCAGCGGTCAAGGCACGATGATCAGCGGCATCGCCACGGCCCGCCCCAACACCCCTGGTATGTCCGCCAGTCTGGCTTCGGGGCCGCCCCCGAAGCCACGCCCCCCACTCGGCAGCAACGCCATCGCCCTCGGCTCGGCGGGCTCGGCCAACGGCCGGGGCCTGCTGCTGGCCAACCCCCACTACCCCTGGCAGGGCGCCGAACGCTTCTGGCAGGTCCAGCTGACCGTACGCGGCAAGATGAACGTCTCCGGAGGCAGCCTGCTGGGCGTACCGCTGGTACAGATCGGCCACACCGCGGACGCCGCCTGGAGCCATACGGTCTCCACGGCCACCACGTACGGCCTCTACCGCCTGCGCCTCCAGCCGGGATCACCGACGACGTACCTGGTCGACGGCCGACCGGAACGCATGAAAAGCCGGCAGGTCACCGTCCGGGTCGCCCACCCCGACGGCAGCACCTCCCAGGTCCGGCGCACCCTGTGGACCACCCGCTACGGCCCGGTCACCCTGGGGACCGAACAGAAGCCCCTCCCCTGGGACACCACCACGGCCTACGCGGTACGCGACGCCAACACCGGCAACCTGCGCGGCCTGAACACCTGGTTCGACCTGGACCACGCCCGCAGTACCCAGGCCGTGTCCACGGCACTGGCCGGCAACCTGGGCCTCCCCTGGGTCAACACCCTCGCCACGGACCGGCACGGCACAGCCCTCTTCGCCGGCTACCAGTCCGTCCCGCACATCACCGACGACCTGGCCGCACGCTGCGCCACCGACCACGACGCCTTCCGTACCACCGGCCTCGCCACCCTGGACGGCGCACGCTCCTCCTGCGCCTGGGGCAAGGACCCCGACGCCCCTCTCCCCGGCCTCCTCGGCACCTCCCGCCTCCCCCGTCTCCTGCGCACCGACTACGTGGCCAACTCCAACGACAGCGCCTGGCTGACCAACCCCGCCACCCCGCTGACCTCGTACCCGCGCATCGTCGGCCCCATCGGCACCGAACGCACCCCCCGCACCCGCATGGGCATCACCGCCATACAGGAAGCGCTCCGCGCCAAGGGCCGCATCTCAGCCGAAACCCTGAAATCCCTCCTCACCGACAACCGAAGCCTGACCGCCGAACTCACCACCCCGGCCCTGGCCGACCTCTGCACCTCCCTCCCGGACGGCAAGGCCCCCACCTCGGACGGCGACACCGTCCCGGTAGGAACGGCCTGCGACGTACTCGCCTCCTGGGACAAACACTTCACCGCCGACAGCCCCGGCTCCCTCCTCTTCGCCACCCTCTGGACCCGCATCATCCTGACCGCCGACGAAGACACCCTCTGGAAAACCCCCTTCGACCCCGACCACCCGGTGACAACCCCCCACACCCTCAACACGGCCGCCCCAGAAGTCCGCACCGCCCTGGGCGACGCACTCCGGGAGCTCCAGGCGGCGGGCTCCCCCCTGGACGCCCCCATAGGCACCCGCC
>NZ_LGCW01000287.1:0-49943 GCF_001279365.1 Streptomyces sp. NRRL F-5755
CCCCCCGACCCCCACCTCCGAAACCCGCAACCGCGAACGCCCCGGCGGACTCGACGGCCCCTCCGACGAGCACCAGCAGCGGGTCGCCGACGCGATCCCCCGGGACGAGAACGGCAATCCGGAGCACCACCCGGACCCGAACAACGGCGACTGGGTCAACCGGATCAACGAACCCGGATCCGACGCCCCGGGCCGCAACAACAACTGCGTGGACGCCGCGCTCGCCACAGCGGACACGTACTCAGGCAACCCCACCGCCGCCGCTCACCGCACCCCGGACCTCAATTCGGACGGCACTCCTTCCGACCGCGGCGAGCGCAACGGCCGCGACCGCATCGAGAACACCCTCGGCGCGCGCTTCAACGACTACGGCAACGGCCGCGACGCCTTCAACCGCCTGGAGAACACCCTTCGCCAGGCCGGTCACGGCTCGCAGGCGGTCATCATCACCCAGGACCGCCACGGCCGCGCCCACGCCTGGAACGCCGTCAACCACCAGGGCAAGATCACCTACGTCGACTCCCAGACCGGGCGGCGCAGCGATCAGCCTCTGCACAGCGGTGATCACGGCGTGCACGCGGTTCCTCTCGGCCGGGACCGCCGGCCGGTCGTCGAGAAGGGCCACCCGCTTCAGGCGGACGCCGGTGGCGCCCGGAGGCCGGCCGCCGAGCCGGCGGGGAAGTCGCCGCCGGAACAGCCGGGTGGCGGTCAGGAGAATCCGGCTCCCAAGAAACCCAAGAAGCGCACGGCAGCGGAGACACGCAACGCGCTCCAGCAACCACTGGACCACCAGGCCGCGGAGGGCACGCCGGGGTACGGGCAGGAACAGGGACCGGATCACACCGCACAGGGCATGCTGGGCGATGAGGCGCAACAGCGGTTCCGTAAAACTCACGTGGTCCGGCAGGTGAACTGGGACACGGTTCTGGGCAACCTGGACCACTGGGCGGACCGGGACACGAACGGTAATTCGCCGCTGGGTGCGGTGATGGACCACCTTCGCGAAAAGGGCCGGGTGGACGAGGCCGATCTGGAGCATCTGCTGGGCGACAGGTATACGAAACTCGGGAGGGACGACAGGCTGGCGACGGTCTCCTGCCTTGCTCGCTTGAGTTACAACTACCATGCGCAGCACACTCGGATCGACGGCCATGACATCAACCCGGAGGGCCTGCAGCATCATCAGGACCACAGGCCGGCCGAGGGGAATCTGAGCGACGCTCGCGGGCGAGCGATCGAATACGTGGCTCAGCAGAACGTCCCCATGCCGGACGAAATGACGCCGAAGAGTGCCAGGCAGTACCGGAAAGACCTGAGGGCCGAACGCACGCGCATCAAGAATCTGCTGGAGTCGAAGCAAGGCGACCCGGCGGCTCTTCCGGACTTCTCCGGCCGGAACTACGCGGTTTTCGAGGTGACGGAAACCGTCGGGAATACGGAGCGGGTGCATTTCATCGTCGGCTCTTCCGTGCCGGCCGGGGAAGGCGTATCGAATCCGGATCACTCGGAACCCGCCGCCGGCGAGGGGCTGCGGCAGCTGGATCCCAAGACGTTCCGGCGCACCGCGATGTTCACCGAATTCGAGCCCTGCGGAAACTCCGGCGACCTGGGCGGTGCGGCCTGCGCTCATTACCTCAGCGAGAATCTCGACCGCCCGGCGGGGGCCCCTCGCGTACCGCATGGAGAGATGAAGAAGCAGGGGCTCCTGACCGACCCGGAAAAGAAGAGCGAGCTCGAAGTTTCATACGGCACCAACTATCGCTACGGCCCATTCGCCGTCGGTGAGACAACGAAGGAGGCCCAAGATGCGGTGAAACAGGGCTGGAAGGACGACATGGATCGGGTCCGCGGCGAACTTCTCCGCATCTGGATCAAGGTGCACGAATAGTCGACGGCGTAGTAGCGTTCCCGCGAAGGACCGACTGAACGAATGGAGTCGAGCGCCGTGTCCCGTGAAGCGGTTACCGCCCGGCTGTCGGAGTGGCTTCGGACACCGGACCGGCGCCACCTGACGCTCCCCGTCGCCGGTCCGGTCGGTGCCGGCAAGACCTCGTGTGTGGCAGACGCGACGGCAGCGGCCGGCCAGGGCGAGTTCCCGGTTGTCACCCACTACGTCGACTGCCGGGGCCGCACCGCGGACGCCGTGGCCACTCAGCTGATCACTTCCTGGGGTTTCGACGAACGTTTCATAAGGACCCGCAACGCCCCGCTGGGCGATGCCTTCCGGCAGCGGACGCACGGCCAGGAGAGGGCGGTCATCGGGTTCGGCAATGTCCAGTGGGCTGGTGTCACGGCGACATCGACGGAACCGGAGCGGGTGCTGCGGCACGTCATCGTCCCCTTGCTGCGCAGCGCCGGCTGCCCGGTCGCCGTACTCGTCGAGACCGACCATCCGCAGGAGCACGTTCCGCTGGCATCGGTTCTGGAAAGCGAGGACCTTCCGCCGCTCGAAGCGCCGGATCCCGGCCCGTCCGCGGGCCACGATCTCCTCGACGCCCTCAGCCGCTTCCCGCAGTTGCGGGCCCTGGCCGCAGCCGAAACCCGCAGCACACCGCTCACCGTCTGGTCCGTGTTGTGCACGGCGCTTGATCTGCCGGGCGACCCTGCGGATTTGCACGCCGCGATGAACGCCCTCCCCGGGCTCCTCACGGCGATGCCAGGTACAGCGCAATCCGACCGCGCCGGAGGAACGGGCGGAATTCCCGGCAGAGGTCCGGACGAAGCCGCCGGGGAAACAGCCGACGACACACACGTCGCCTTCGTCACGGACGGCATACGTCATCTTCTCCGTGGCCATCGCCCGTTGAGCCCGGCGGAACTGACCCGTATCGCTGATGCTCTCCTGAACCGTTCGCTCCGTCTCACCGGAGCGGCTGTCCCCTGGCGCGGGCACGACTCCGTCGCACGCTATGCCGCCGGCACACTGCCTGTGCACTGCGCGGCTGCCGGGACTTTGCCCGAGCTGGCACGCGAGCCCGGATTCCTCGCGAATGTCGACCGGCTCGCCCTGCTCACCGGATTGGCCCTCGGCTTTCCCGACGGTATCCCGCAGGGGGGTCCCGCGGTCGATGTGCACTATCTGGAGGAAGCCGGCGTCGAACCGGACACCCACGAGGAGTGGGTCGCGTGGCTGCACTGGGCCTTGGTGAACCGCGGGGCCACCGACATGGCCGCCCGGCTGGCGCAGTCCGCCGGCGACCTGCCATGGCTCACCCGCTGGTCACACTGGCGCCCGTACGCCCTGTTCGGTCCTTCAGCGGAACACGATGCCGCGCGGGCCGACGAGGCCGTCGTGGGCGTCGCACACGGTACGGACGTCGTCGCGGGCCAGCTGGAGCTCGACGAGGACGACTTCGACGGTGACGCGGGCGCGGATGCGGACGAGTGGGTCCAGGAACGCCTGTGGAGGCTCGACGACGGCACACCGCTCGAGGAGGCCGTCCAGGTCGCGCTGTACTACGACGACGAAGGTGACGTCGAGCACGCGGCAGGCCGCGTTTTCGAGCCGGTCGAGGTGCCGGACGAACTGGACAGCAGACCCGCTCCGCGGGCTCCTTCCTCCTCGTCGTGTCTGGCCGTGGCGGCCGACGGGACGCTGGTCTACGGCGGCCACGGCGGCGTTTACGCCCTCAGCGTCCTGGACCCGGCGCGGGTGACGTCAGCGCCTCGCTGGCGCTCGCTTCCGCTGCTTCACGCCCACAGCCGAGCGGCGACGTGGCCGATGCCGGTCGAAGTCCGCGCGGGCGACCTGCCGCCGCAGCGGTGGTACGAGTCCGCGTTCGGGCGGGGGGCGTGCCGTGTCGTCGCCCGTGCCGACCTTCCGGAGGGAATCACGCACCCTGACGCCGTGCGTTTCCTGACCGAGGTGGGCCTGCCCGACTTCGACGGCGCTCTACCGTACGTCTCGTTCGTCTCGCCGTACTCACTCACCGAGGCCACCGACAACCCCCTTGCCTCTCGGGCTGTCGGCCCAGGGCCGTTCTTCCACTTGGGAACGTGGGTAGGTGCGGAGCTGTTGCTGGACGGTTCGTCCGGACGAATCTACTTGGCACACAGCGAAGGCGCGGCCGAGGGCGATCTCCTCAGCAGCGGTCTGCAACAACTGTGCACACTGCTCGCCCTGTCCAGGCTGCGGGCCGAGAGCGGCTTCACGGTGTGGGCGGAGGAACTGGACGCGAAGCGCAGCCTGCGCGCATGGGCTCAGGAGCTCGACCCGGACGCTGCTTCTCATCCTCACTGGGCTGCTGTGCTGTCGGGCCAGTGGGACGACTCCGACATGCTGTGACCCGTCATCCGCCGTACTTCCCTGCCGCAGCCCGGCCGGTCGTCCAGGTGCGGCACGGGGACCCTGCGATGCGCAACGGTGGTTGCCCGGCACCCCGGACAACCACCGCTCAAGCAGTTCAGCCCCTCCCCGCCGCAATCTGCCGCGACATGATCGTCGTCAGTTCGTACGCCGTGTGGGAGGCCGCGACCGAGGTGATCTCGGCGTGGTCGTAGGCGGGGGCCACCTCTACCAGGTCGGCGGAGATGAGGTTGCAGGTGGAGAGGCCGCGGAGGATTTCGAGGAGTTCTCGGGAGGTGAGGCCGCCTGCTTCGGGGGTGCCGGTGCCGGGGGCGTGGGCGGGGTCGAGGACGTCGATGTCGATGGAGATGTACAGGGGGCGGTCGCCGATGCGCTGGCGGAGCTGGTCGGCGATCTCGTCGACGCCGCGGCGCATGACGTCGGCGGAGGTGACGATGCCGAAGCCCATCTTCTCGTCGTCGTCGAGGTCCTTCTTGCCGTAGAGGGGGCCGCGGGTGCCGACGTGGGAGAGGGCGGAGGTGTCGAGGATGCCTTCCTCGACGGCGCGGCGGAACGGGGTGCCGTGGGTGTACTCGGCGCCGAAGTAGGTGTCCCAGGTGTCCAGGTGGGCATCGAAGTGGAGCAGGGCGACCGGGCCGTGCTTCTTGGCCATGGAGCGCAGCAGGGGCAGCGCGATGGTGTGGTCGCCGCCGAGGGTCATCAGGCGGGCGCCGGTGTCCAGGAGGTCGTCGGCGGCGGCCTCGATGGTCTCGACGGCCTCGTTGATGTTGAAGGGGTTGGCGGCGATGTCGCCGGCGTCCGCGACCTGGGCGAGGGCGAAGGGGGACGCGTCCTGGGCGGGGTTGTACGGGCGCAGCAGGCGGGACGCCTCGCGGATGGCGTTGCCGCCGAAGCGGGCGCCGGGGCGGTAGGAGACGCCGGTGTCGAAGGGGACGCCGACCACCGCGACGTCGGCCGTGCCCACCTGGTCGAGGCGGGGCAGGCGGGCGAAGGTCGCCGGGCCCGCGTAGCGGGGGACGCGGGAGGAATCGACGGGGCCGACGGGTTCCTGGGAGGCGCCGGGAGCGGCGGATGCGGTGGTCATGAGGGTGAGGGTAGGAGTGGGGTCCGGGCGTGCCCATGGACATTTGTGGTGATGTGCCGCCGGTCGATGGACATCACGTCCATCGCCGGGTGCTTCAAGGGACAATGACCTCATGCCGATACTGCCGCCTGCTCCCAGCCGCACCGAACTCGTCGACCATCTCGTACGGACCCGGATCGCCGGTGAGGTCGCCACGCCGCGCGAGAACAACCTCGATCACTACCGCAAGCTGGCCAACGGAGACCGCCACTACTGGCTCGGGCTGGAGCTCGGGGACCGCTGGACCGATGAGCAGGACGTGCTCGCGGTGATGGCGGAACGATGCGGCGTCATCGACGACACCCGCCACCGGATGGGCCAGGACATCATCGACCCCGAGCTGACGGTGGACGCCCTGGAGCGCGCGGCCGCCCGGCTGCGCAAGGCCGCCGCCGGGCGGGAGCGGGTGCTGTTCGCGACCGGGCATCCGGGCGGGCTGCTGGATGTGCACCGGGCCACCGCCGAGGCGCTGCGTGCGCGGGGCTGCGACATCGTCGTCGTACCGGACGGGTTGCAGGCGGACGAAGGTGTGGTGTTCCAGTTCGCGGACGTGGCGATGCTGGAGCGCGGCGCGACGCTGTGGCACACCCACTCCCCCGCGCCGATGACCGCCGTACTGGACGGGCTGGAGCGGACGGGCCAGGCGCTGCCGGACCTGGTCATGGCCGATCACGGCTGGGCCGGGTGCGCGGGGCAGCGCGGGCTGGACGCGATCGGGTTCGCGGACTGCAACGACCCGGCGCTGTTCCTCGGCGAGGCGGAGGGCACGCTCCAGGTGACGATTCCGCTGGACGATCATGTGCTGAGCCCGCGGTACTACGACCCGCTGACGGCGTACCTGCTGGACGCGGCGGGGTTGCTGGGCTGAGGGCAGAAGCGGCGGCCTTGGGGACGCACCCACGCCGCCGCCCCTCGTCCTCAAAGCCCCCCGCTTCACCCCCGCGGCACCCGGATAACCCCTTCCTGGATCACCGACACCACCAGTTGCCCGTCCGCCGTGAAGATGCGCCCCTTGCCCAGCCCCCGCCCGCCTTGGGCGGTCGGTGACTCCTGGTCGTACAGCAGCCAGTCGTCGGCGCGGAAGGGGCGGTGGAACCACATGGCGTGGTCCAGGCTCGCGCCGACCACGTCGCCGACCGCCCAGCCGCCGCGCCCGTGGGCGAGCAGTACGGAGTCCAGCAGGGTCATGTCGGAGACGTACGTGACCAGGCAGATGTGCAGCAGCGGCTGGTCGATGCCGCCGTCCAGCTTGCCGTTCGTGCGGAACCAGACCTGGGAGCGGGGATCGCGCGGCTCGCCGACGCTGCCGAACGGGGGCGCGTCCACGTAGCGCAGGTCCACGGCGGCACGTGCCTCCAGGAGGCGCTGGGCGACGCCCGGTTCGCGGAAGCGGTCGGCGTAGCGGGGCAGCATTTCGGCGGCGGTGGGCAGGGTGAGCGGGTCCGGTGCGTACGGCATCGGCTCCTGGTGTTCCATCCCCTCCTCGTACACCTGGAAGGAGGCGGAGAGGTGGAAGATCGGCTGGCCGTGCTGGACGGCGACGACGCGGCGGGTGGTGAAGGAGCGGCCGTCGCGGATGCGGTCGACGGTGTAGACGATGGGTGCGCCGGGGTCGCCGGGGCGCAGGAAGTACGCGTGCAGGGAGTGCGGCGGGCGGTCCTCGGGGACCGTGCGCCCGGCGGCGACCAGGGCCTGGGCCGCGACCTGGCCGCCGAAGACCCGGGGCACGACGGATGGGCGGCTGGTGCCGCGGAAGATGTCCTGCTCGATGCGCTCCAGGTCGAGCTGTTCGAGCAGGGCGAGAAGGGCGTCGTTCACGCGCGTACGGCTTTCGTTCGGGCTGCGGCGCGCGGGGCCGGGCGCCGGCGCGGCAGCGGGGCGCAGCAGGGGGCGCGGAGCTTCACAGCCCCATGGACTTGGCGATGATGGACCGCATGACCTCGCTGGTGCCGCCGTAGATGCGGGTGACGCGGGTGTCGGCGTACAGGCGGGAGATGGGGTACTCCTGCATGTAGCCGTAGCCGCCGTGCAGCTGGAGGCACTTGTCGATGACGACGGCGGCCCGTTCGGTGGTGAAGAGCTTGGCGGAGGCGGCGTCGGCGGGGGTGAGTTCGCCCGCGTCGTGGGCGTCGAGGGCGCGGTCGACGACGGCCTGCATGGCGTCGACCTCGGCCTTGCAGTCGGCGAGGGTGAACTTGGTGTTCTGGAAGGAGGCGACGGACTTGCCGAAGACCTCGCGCTCCTGGACGTATGCGGTGGCGAAGCGGACCGCGGCGGCGGCCTGGGCGTAGGCGCTCACGGCGATGCCGAGACGTTCCTGCGGGAGGTTCTGGCCGAGGTAGGAGAACGCCTTGCCCTCTTCGCCGAGGCGGTCCTCGACGGGCACCTTGACGTCGGTGAAGGAGAGTTCGGCGGTGTCGGAGGTCTTGAGGCCGAGCTTGTCGAGCTTGCGTCCGACGGCGTAGCCCTCGGAAGCGGTGTCGACGACGAGGAGGGTGATGCCGCCGCGGCGGTCGTCGGGAGCAGGAGGAGCGGTGCGGGCGCAGACGATCACGCGGTCGGCGAGGACGCCGCCGGTGATGAAGGTCTTGGCGCCGTTGAGGACGTAGTGGCTGCCGTCCTCGGAGAGCTTGGCGGTGGTCTTCATGCCGGCCAGGTCGGAGCCGGTGCCGGGCTCGGTCATGGCGATGGCGGTCATCATGTCGCCGGAGACGAAGGGCGGCAGCCAGCGCCGCTTCTGCTCCTCGGTCGCGTACTTGAGGAAGTACGGGAGGCACAGCGCCGTGTGGACGCCGGAGCCGCCGAAGCTGACGCCGGCCCGCGCGCACTCCTCGGTGATGACGGCGTTGAACTTGAAGCTGGTCTCGCCGGCGCCGCCGTACTCCTCGGGGACCTCGATGCCGAAGACACCCAGTTCGCCGAGTTTCTTGTAGAAGTCGCGGGGGGCCTGGCCGGCCTGCATCCACTCGTCGTAGACGGGGACGACCTCGGCGGCGATGAAGGCGCGGATGGTCTCCCGGAATGCTTCGTGATCCTCGTTGAACACCGTACGACGCATCCGCCGCCTCCTCAGGTCCGCCGGCCGGCCTCGGCCGACCCGTCGACTAAGCGCTTGCTCAGCCGAAAGCTACCCGCCGGTCAGCGAGGCTGTCCAGAGGCGTCCGAGGGGGCGGCGAGGGCCGCCGCGCCGTGTCGCACACCGTTCGTGGCGCCCGTGTCGGCCGCCGCGCCCCCGTCCTCCGCCAGCGCCGCGAACGCCCCGCGCGCCAGTCGGTGCAGCAGCGCCGACATCTCCGTACGGCCCGGGAGCGCGCCGGGGCGGCTGAGGTGCGGGGTCGAGTTGAGCAGGCCGAAGACGGCGTGCACGGAGGCGCGGGCGTCCGCCTCGGCGCACGCCGGGTACACCTCGCGCACCACCTGCACCCACAGTTCCACGTACTCGCGCTGGAGGCGGCGCACCCGCTTGCGGTCGGCCTCGCGCAGCCGGTCCAGTTCGCGGTCGTGGACGGTGATCAGCGGCCGGTCGTCGAGCGCGAAGTCGATGTGCCCGTCGATCAGCGCGTCCAGTACGGCGGCGGGGCTGTCCCCGCCGGACGCGGCCCGGATGCGGCCGCCGTCCAGCAGCCGTTCACTGATGCCGACGAGCAGTTCGGCGAGCATCGCGTCCTTGCCCGCGAAGTGGCGGTACAGGCCGGGCCCGGAGATCCCGACGGCGGCCCCGATCTCGTCCACGCCGACACCGTGGAACCCGCGCTCGGCGAAGAGCCGGGCGGCCTCCTTGAGGATCTGCTCGCGTCGGCTGGTGGCTGCCGGGGCGTGTGTGCTGCTCATACAACTAATTGTAGACAGGCGGGTTAGTGGTCGTTAACCTGGGAGAAATGAAGTTAACGCCCATTAACCGCGCCGCCGGGCGATCCCCGGGACGCGCGGCAGTCGGACGAGAAAGGCGCTAGCGATGCAGCCGGTGGCGATGGAGCCGACGGAGACGGAGGTCCGGTGCTGATGGACCCGACGCAGCAGGCACCGGTGCTCGACAGCACGGCCGACCCGGCCTCGGACGCCTGGCGCGCCAACGAGGCCGCCCATCAGGAGCTGGCCGACGACCTGCGGGCCCGGCTCGCCGCGGCCCGCCTCGGCGGCGGCGAGAAGGCCCGCGCCCGGCACACGGCGCGCGGAAAGCTGCTGCCCCGCGACCGGGTGGACGCGCTGCTGGACCCCGGCTCGCCGTTCCTGGAGGTGGCGCCGCTGGCCGCGGAGGGGATGTACGGCGGTGCCGCGCCGGCCGCGGGCGTGATCGCGGGTGTCGGGCGGGTCTCCGGCCGCGAGACGGTGATCGTCGCCAACGACGCCACGGTCAAGGGCGGCACGTACTACCCGATGACGGTCAAGAAGCACCTGCGCGCCCAGGAGATCGCCCTGGAGAACCGCCTGCCGTGCCTCTACCTGGTCGACTCGGGCGGCGCCTTCCTGCCGATGCAGGACGAGGTCTTCCCCGACCGGGAGCACTTCGGGCGGATCTTCTACAACCAGGCGCGGATGTCCGGCGCGGGCATCCCGCAGATCGCGGCGGTCCTCGGCTCCTGCACGGCGGGCGGCGCGTACGTCCCGGCGATGAGCGACGAGGCCGTGATCGTACGGAACCAGGGCACGATCTTCCTGGGCGGGCCGCCGCTGGTGAAGGCCGCCACCGGCGAGGTGGTCACGGCCGAGGAGCTGGGCGGCGGCGAGGTGCACTCCCGTACGTCCGGTGTCACCGACCACCTCGCCGAGGACGACGCGCACGCGCTGCGCATCGTGCGCACGATCGTTTCCACGCTCGGCGACCGCGGCCCGCTGCCCTGGACGGCGCGGCCCGCCGAGGAGCCCAAGCTCGATCCGTCCGGGCTGTACGGCGTGGTACCCGTCGACTCCCGTACGCCCTATGACGTACGGGAAGTCATCGCGCGTGTCGTGGACGGCTCCCGCTTCGCCGAGTTCAAGGCCGAGTACGGCACGACGCTGGTCACCGGCTTCGCGCACATCCACGGCCACCCGGTCGGCATCGTCGCCAACAACGGCATCCTGTTCTCCGAGTCCGCCCAGAAGGGCGCCCATTTCATCGAGCTGTGCGACCAGCGCGGCATCCCGCTGGTGTTCCTCCAGAACATCTCGGGCTTCATGGTCGGCCGCGACTACGAGGCCGGCGGCATCGCCAAGCACGGCGCGAAGATGGTCACGGCGGTGGCGTGCACCCGCGTGCCCAAGCTGACCGTCGTCATCGGCGGCTCGTACGGCGCGGGCAACTACTCGATGTGCGGCCGGGCGTATTCGCCGCGCTTCCTGTGGATGTGGCCGAACGCCAAGATCTCGGTGATGGGCGGCGAGCAGGCCGCATCCGTCCTCGCGACCGTCAAGCGCGACCAGCTGGAGGCGCGCGGCGAGGAGTGGAGCGCCGAGGAGGAGGCCGCCTTCAAGGCGCCGGTGCGCGAGCAGTACGAGACGCAGGGCAACGCCTACTACGCGACCGCGCGCCTGTGGGACGACGGGGTCATCGACCCGCTGGACACCCGCCGGGTGCTGGGCCTGGCGCTGACCGCCTGCGGCAACGCGCCGCTGGGCGAGCCGGGCTACGGCGTCTTCCGGATGTGAGGGGTGCGGGAAGTGAAGGAACAGATGACCATGTTCGACACCGTGCTGGTCGCCAACCGCGGCGAGATCGCGGTCCGTGTCATCCGGACGCTGCGTGCGCTCGGCGTCCGCTCGGTCGCCGTCTTCAGTGACGCGGACGCCGACGCCCGGCATGTCCGGGAGGCCGACACGGCCGTACGGATCGGCCCGCCGCCCGCCGCCGAGAGCTACCTGGACGCCGGCCGCCTGATCGAGGCCGCGCGGCGCAGCGGTGCGCAGGCCGTGCACCCGGGCTACGGCTTCCTCGCCGAGAACACCGCGTTCGCGGCGGCCTGCGCGGATGCCGGGCTGGTCTTCATCGGGCCGTCGGCCGAGGCCATCGAGCTGATGGGCGACAAGATCCGCGCCAAGGAGACGGTCCGGGCGGCCGGGGTGCCGGTCGTCCCGGGCTCGTCCGGCAGCGGCCTGACCGACGCCCAACTGGCCGAAGCGGCGCGCGAGATCGGCATGCCGGTGCTGCTGAAGCCGTCCGCGGGCGGCGGCGGCAAGGGCATGCGCCTGGTGCGGGACGAAGCGCTGCTCGCCGACGAGATCGCCGCCGCGCGGCGTGAGGCGCGCGGCTCCTTCGGCGACGACACGCTGCTGGTCGAGCGCTGGGTGGACCGCCCCCGGCACATCGAGATCCAGGTCCTCGCGGACGCGCACGGCAACGTCGTCCACCTCGGCGAGCGCGAGTGCTCGCTCCAGCGCCGCCACCAGAAGGTCATCGAGGAGGCGCCGTCCGTCCTGCTGGACGAGGCGACGCGGGCCGCGATGGGCGAGGCCGCCGTGCAGGCCGCGCGCTCGTGCGGCTACCGGGGCGCGGGCACGGTCGAGTTCATCGTGCCGGGCGACGACCCCGCCTCGTACTACTTCATGGAGATGAACACCCGCCTCCAGGTCGAGCACCCGGTCACCGAGTACGTCACCGGCCTCGACCTGGTCGAGTGGCAGCTGCGGATCGCGGCCGGGGAGCCGCTGGCGTTCGGGCAGGACGGCGTCCGGCTGACCGGGCACGCCGTCGAGGCCCGTATCTGCGCCGAGACGGTGTCGGTCCGGGAGGGCGCGCGCGGCTTCCTGCCGTCCGGCGGTACGGTCCTGGCGCTCGCCGAGCCGCAGGGTGACGGGGTGCGCACGGACTCCGGCCTGTCCGAGGGCACCGAGGTCGGCAGCCTGTACGACCCGATGCTCTCGAAGGTGATCGCGTACGGCCCGGACCGCGCGACCGCGCTGCGCAAGCTGCGCGCCGCGCTCGCCGAAACGGTCGTCCTCGGCGTCCCGACCAACACCGGCTTCCTGCGGCGGCTGCTGGCCCACCCGGCCGTCGCGGCGGGCGAGCTGGACACCGGGCTGGTCGAGCGCGAGATGGACGCGCTGGTGCCTGCCGAGGTCCCCGCCGAGGTGTACGCGGCTGCCGCGGCCGTACGGAACGCGGCGCTGGAGCCGGTGGCCGACGGCGGCTGGGTGGACCCGTTCTCCGTACCGGACGGCTGGCGGATCGGCGGCCGTACGGTGCCCGCGGCGCACTGGGTCAAGGTCGCGGGGCACGAGCCGGTGCGGGTCACCGGCACCGGGCACGTCACGGCCGACTCGGTCCGCGTCACCGTGGACGGCGTCGTGCACACCTTCCGCCGGGCCGGCGACTGGCTCGGCCGGGACGGCGACGCCTGGCATGTCACCGACCACGACCCGGTCGCGGACACCCTGCGCGGCGCCGCCGGGGCGCACGGGATGGACGCGCTGACCGCGCCGATGCCCGGCACCGTCACCGTCGTGAAGGTGGCCGTCGGCGACGAAGTGGCCGCCGGGCAGGGGCTGCTGGTCGTCGAGGCCATGAAGATGGAACACGTCATCTCCGCGCCGCACGCCGGCACGGTCAGCGAGCTCGGCGTGTCCCCCGGCAGCACGGTCGCCATGGACCAGGTGCTCGCCGTCGTCGATCCGCACGCCTCCGGCCCGCAGGCGGCCGCACCGACCGAGGAGGCAACGGCATGACCGTATCCGGACTGCCCATGACCGTTCCGGCGCCCAACCTGCCGGCCCGCGTCCGTATTCATGAGGTCGGCGCCCGCGACGGCCTCCAGAACGAGTCGGCCGTGGTGCCCACCGAGGTCAAGGCCGAGTTCGTCCGCCGCCTCGCCGACGCCGGGCTGGGCACCATCGAGGCGACCAGCTTCGTGCACCCCAAGTGGGTGCCGCAGCTCGCCGACGCCGAACGGCTCTACCCGATGCTGGCGGACCTCGACGCGCATCTGCCGGTCCTCGTGCCCAACGACCGCGGCCTGGATCGCGCGCTGGCCCTCGGCGCCCGCCGCATCGCGGTCTTCGGCAGCGCCACCGAGTCGTTCGCCAAGGCCAACCTGAACCGCACGGTCGAGGAATCGCTCGCCATGTTCACGCCGGTGGTCGCCCGTGCGAAGGAGGAGAAGGCGCACGTCCGCGGCTATCTCTCCATGTGCTTCGGCGACCCGTGGGAGGGCCCGGTGCCCGTCGCGCAGGTCGTACGGGTCTGCCGCGCGCTGCTCGACATGGGCTGCGACGAGCTGAGCCTCGGCGACACCATCGGCGTCGCCACCCCCGGCCACGTACAGGCGCTGCTCGCCGCGCTGAACGAGGCGGGCGTGCCCACCGACCGCCTCGGTGTGCACTTCCACGACACCTACGGCCAGGCGCTGGCCAACACCCTCGCCGCGCTCCAGCACGGCGTCACCACCGTCGACGCGTCGGCGGGCGGCCTCGGCGGCTGCCCGTACGCCAAGAGCGCCACCGGCAACCTCGCCACCGAAGACCTGGTGTGGATGCTGCACGGCCTCGGCATCGAGACCGGGGTCGACCTGGGCCGGCTCACCGCCACAAGCGTGTGGATGGCCGAACAGCTGGGCCGACCGAGCCCGTCCCGCACCGTCCGTGCCCTCTCCCACAAGGAGTGAACGATGTCCCTGGACCACCGCCTGTCCCCCGAACTCGAAGAGCTGCGGCGCACGGTCGAGGCGTTCGCCCACGACGTCGTCGCGCCCAAGATCGGCGAGTTCTACGAGCAGCACGAGTTCCCGTACGAGATCGTGCGGGAGATGGGCCGGATGGGGCTGTTCGGCCTGCCGTTCCCCGAGGAGTACGGCGGCATGGGCGGCGACTACCTCGCCCTCGGCATCGCCCTGGAGGAGCTGGCCCGGGTCGACTCGTCCGTGGCGATCACCCTGGAGGCGGCCGTCTCGCTCGGCGCCATGCCGATCTACCACTTCGGCACCGAGGAGCAGAAGCGCGAGTGGCTGCCCCGGATGTGTACGGGCGAGGTGCTGGGCGCCTTCGGCCTGACCGAGCCGGACGGCGGCTCGGACGCGGGCGCCACCCGCACCACGGCCGTACGGGACGGCGACGAGTGGGTGATCAACGGCAGCAAGTGCTTCATCACCAACTCCGGCACCGACATCACCGGCCTGGTCACGGTCACCGCCGTCACCGGCCGCAAGGACGACGGCAGCCCGCTGATCTCCTCGATCATCGTGCCGTCCGGCACCCCGGGCTTCACCGTCGCCGCCCCGTACTCCAAGGTCGGCTGGAACGCCTCGGACACCCGTGAGCTGTCCTTCTCCGACGTACGGGTGCCGGTGGCCAACCTGGTCGGCACGGAAGGCCGCGGCTACGCCCAGTTCCTGCGCATCCTGGACGAGGGCCGGATCGCCATCGCGGCGCTGGCCACCGGCCTCGCGCAGGGCTGTGTGGACGAGTCCGTCCGCTACGCCAAGGAGCGGCACGCCTTCGGGCGGCCGATCGGCCACAACCAGGCGATCCAGTTCAAGCTGGCCGACATGGAGATGCGGGCGCACACCTCGCGGCTGGCCTGGCGCGACGCAGCCTCCCGCCTGGTGCACGGCGAGCCGTTCAAGAAGGAGGCGGCGCTCGCGAAGCTCTACTCCTCCGAGATCGCGGTGGACAACGCCCGCGAGGCCACCCAGATCCACGGCGGCTACGGCTTCATGAACGAGTACCCGGTCGCCCGTATGTGGCGCGACTCCAAGATCCTGGAGATCGGCGAGGGGACGAGCGAGGTGCAGCGGCTGCTGATCGCGCGGGAGCTGGGGGTGTAGGCGTCCGCGTCCGGCGGTCGCGTACGGCTTCCCCGTACGCGTACGGCGTTCACTACGGCACAGGGCGGGCCCGGGAATCCGGACCCGCCCTGCTGTCACGGCGCCGTCAGCTCACTTCTTTCCCCACGGCACCTGCGGGGACCTGTAGTAGTCGAAGCCCATGGCCTCCCAGCGGGGCGCCTGGGCGGCCAGCCGGTACTTGTAGGTGTCCCAGTCGTGGGTGGACCGCGGTGACCAGCCCAGCTCGGCGATGCCGGGCATCCGCGGGAAGGTCATGTAGTCCAGGTGCTGGTTGGTGGAGAGGGTCTCCGTCCAGATCGGCGCCTCGACACCCATGATCGACTTCTGCGGCGCGCCCTTGAGGTACGTCGCGGGGTCCCAGTCGTAGGACCGCTGGACCTCGACGTACCCGGCCCACGCCTTACCCAGCTTGGTGTCCTTGGTGTACTTCATGTCGAGGTAGGAGCGGTCGGCCGGCGACAGGATCAGCCCGGTGCCCTTGCGGGCCGCCGCCGCGACCTGCTCCCGCTCCTTGGCGGGGGTCTTGTCGTAGCCCCAGTACTGCACCGCGGCGCCCTTGGCCGGGGTCACGGCGGTCATCTGGTGCCACCCTATGACCTTCTTCTTGTACTTGGTCACCAGCGGCTGGACCTTGTTCATGAAGGTCACGTAGTCGGCGTGGCTGGTGGAGTACGCCTCGTCGCCGCCGATGTGCAGATACGGGCCCGGGGTCAGCGCCGCGGTCTCGCGGAAGACGTCGTCCAGGAACTCGTACGTGATCTTCTTGGGCACGCACAGCGAGCTGAAGCCGACCTCGACGCCCGTGTAGATCGGAGGCGCGACGTTGTTGCAGTTGAGCTTGGCGTACGAGGCGAGTGCGGCCTGGGTGTGCCCCGGGGTGTCGATCTCGGGGATGACCTCCATGTAGCGGCTGGCGGCGTAGCGCAGGATCTCGCGGTACTGGGCCTTGGTGTAGTAGCCGCCGGGACCGCCGCCGACCTGGGTGCTGCCGCCGTAGGTGGCCAGCCGCGGCCAGGAGTTGATCTGCAGGCGCCAGCCCTGGTCGTCGGTGAGGTGCAGATGCAGCTTGTTGTACTTGTACAGCGCGAGCTGATCGATGTAACGCTTCAGCTGCTCGACCGTGAAGAAGTGCCGGCCGACATCGATCATCCCGCCGCGGTAGCCGTAGCGCGGGGTGTCGGTGATGGTGCCGCCCGCGACCTTCCAGGGGCTGTGCTGCACGCCGCGCTTCTCGACGGACGGCGGCAGCAGCTGGCGCAGCGTCTGTACGCCGTGGAAGAGCCCGGCGGGCCGGGCCGCGGTGATCGTCACGGCGTGCCGGGTGGAGGTGAGGCGGTAGCCCTCGGCGCCCAGCTTCTTGGTGTCCTTGCCGCCGAGCCGCAGCACGATGCCGTCCCGGCCGTCCTTGCCGGTGACGGGCAGGGGGTAGCCGGTGGACGGCCGCAGCACGTCCGCCAGGTAGCCGGCCACCCGCCGGACCTCGCCCGACGCGCCGGGCACCCGGATCTGCGTCCGGTCGCCGAGCGTGTAGGGGTCCTTGCCGGGCCGGACGGAGGCGGGCGCCGGGATGACCTGGTCGAGGGCTATGGGTTTGGCGTGGCGGGCGGCCTGGTCGTCAGGGCCGTCCGCGGGCCGCGCTCCGGCCGTGGACAGGCCGGCCGCCGCGACCAGCAGCAGCGAGCAGAACAGTCTGCGTCGTCTCACGAGGTTCCCTTCGGTGGGCTCGTCGTGCAGGGCTGTGCGTGGTCGTACGTGGCATGGAGCAACCGAACGTCAACATTGAGTACCGCTGACCCCGGTGATGGTCAAGGTGCGGACCACGTCTGGCGTCATCCGGCGTGTCGCTTGCCCGATATCGGGCAGATTTCTTGCATTGGCCGGGGCGACCCATCAGTATTCATCGGGTGCTCGATCGCCGTTCGCCCCATGAGGACCTCATCGACCACCTGGTGCGCAGCACGCCGCTACAGCGCGGCGAGGCTGCCCGGGTGGTCCTCGACGTCCTCGCGTACTTCGACGAGACGACCGAGGACTACGTCCGCAGACGCCACCGGGAGCTGCAGTCGCAGGGACTGCGCAACGACGCGATCTTCGAACGGATCGGGCAGGAGCTGCCGCACCGCGCGGTGTGCCCGCCCACCCTCTCGGCGCGCCAGCTGCGCCGCCTCGTCTACGGCTGACCCGGCCGAGCACCCGGCACGTGCCGCATCACGTGCCATCTGTCCAACTGCCTGACCGAAGGGGTCACCACATGTGCGGGATCGTCGGCTACATCGGTAAGCGGGACGTGGCTCCGCTGCTCCTGGAAGGACTGCAGCGCCTGGAGTACCGCGGGTACGACTCCGCCGGTATCGCCATCCACGCCAAGGGCACCGGCAAGGCCGCCGGCGGCCTGAAGACCGCCAAGGCCAAGGGCCGCGTCCGCGAGCTGGAGTCCCGCCTGCCCAAGCGCTTCGCGGGCACCGCCGGCATCGCGCACACCCGCTGGGCCACCCACGGCGCGCCGACCGACGAGAACGCCCACCCGCACGTGGACACCGAGGGCAAGGTCGCCGTCGTCCACAACGGCATCATCGACAACGCCGACGAGCTGCGCGCCAAGCTCACCGCGGACGGCGTGGAGTTCGCCTCCGAGACCGACACCGAGGTGCTGGCCCACCTGATCGGCCGCTCCCAGGCGCCGACCCTGGAGGAGCAGGTCCGCGAGGCCCTGCGGGTCATCGAGGGCACGTACGGCATCGCCGTGCTGCACGCCGACTTCCCCGAGCGCATCGTCGTCGCCCGCAACGGCTCGCCGGTCGTCCTCGGCATCGGCGAGAAGGAGATGTTCGTCTCCTCCGACGTCGCCGCGCTGGTCTCGCACACCCGCCAGGTCGTCACCCTCGACGACGGCGAGATGGCCACCATCAAGGCCGACGACTACCGCACCTACACCACCGAGGGCTCGCACACCTCCGCGCAGCCCACCACGGTGGAGTGGGAGGCCGAGTCGTACGACATGGGCGGCCACGACACGTACATGCACAAGGAGATCTGCGAGCAGGCCGACGCCGTCGACCGCGTGCTGCGCGGGCGGATCGACGACCGCTTCTCCACCGTGCACCTGGGCGGCCTGAACCTGGACCCGCGCGAGGCGCGCGCCATCCGCCGGGTGAAGATCCTGGGCTGCGGCACCTCGTACCACGCGGGCCAGATCGGCGCGCAGATGATCGAAGAGCTGGCCCGTATCCCCTCGGACGCCGAGCCGGCCTCCGAGTTCCGCTACCGCAACCCGGTCGTGGACCCCGACACCCTCTACATCGCGGTCTCCCAGTCCGGTGAGACCTACGACGTGCTGGCCGCCGTGCAGGAGCTCAAGCGCAAGGGCGCGCGCGTCCTGGGCGTGGTGAACGTGGTCGGCTCGGCGATCGCCCGGGAGACCCACGGCGGTGTGTACGTGCACGCCGGCCCCGAGGTCTGCGTGGTCTCCACCAAGTGCTTCACCAACACCGTGGTCGCCTTCGGCCTGCTCGCGCTGCACCTGGGCCGCATCCGCGACCTGTCCGTCGCGGACGGCAAGCGGATCATCGAGGGCCTGCGCAAGCTGCCCGGCCAGATCCAGGAGATCCTGGAGCTGGAGGACGAGGTCAAGAAGCTGGCGGCGGAGTACGCGGACGCCAGGTCGATGATGTTCATCGGCCGGGTGCGCGGCTACCCGGTGGCCCGCGAAGCCTCCCTCAAGCTCAAGGAGATCTCCTACATCCACGCCGAGGCGTACCCGGCGTCCGAGCTCAAGCACGGTCCGCTGGCGCTGATCGAGCCGGCCATGCCGACCGTGGCGATCGTCCCGGACGACGACCTGCTGGAGAAGAACCGCGCCGCGATGGAGGAGATCAAGGCCCGCAGCGGCCGCATCCTGGCCGTCGCGCACCAGAAGCAGGACAAGGCCGACCACACCATCGTCGTGCCGAAGAACGAGAACGAGCTGGACCCGATCCTGATGGGCATCCCGCTCCAGCTGCTGGCCTACCACGTGGCCCTGGCCATGGGCCGGGACATCGACAAGCCGCGCAACCTGGCGAAGTCGGTCACGGTCGAGTAGGCGATCGACGGCGAGCGGTCGCTCATGGGCGGTGGTCGCCCGGGGCGGGAGCTCGCTCGGGCGAGCAGTCGCCCGACGGACCGCGGAGGTCCTGTCCACCTCCGCGGTCACGGGCGTTCGTCCGGGGGAACGGGCGGCCTACGGGGGGCCGCCCGTTCGGACGACGCGCCCCCACGAGGGGGCGGGAGGCGGGTGCCCCGCGCGTGCCACCATACGCGCGAGGCCCCGCCTCCCCTGTTGCCGGCGTCGCCCTTACGCCGGCGGTGGCCGCCCTCCCGGGAACCGTCACCTCCCGGGCGGCAGCACGTTCTTGACGGGCGTTCTCGGCGGGCGGCCGGTGACGCGGCGACCGGCCGGCCGTTCACGCTCCGTTCGCGTCCCACTTGATCGGATTTCTACCCTCCACAACCCGGCAATCCACCTCTACGGGCCAGTAGATATGCCGACTGCCCCAGATGGCGCGGCTGGTGACGCTCCCTCACCTCGCGCCCCATGAGGGTGTGCGCGTACGGGGGCGGGTGCGACGCGCAAGCCGTACGGACACGGAGCGCACCGGCCCGGCGGGACGGCCCGCGCAGGCCGTGCGGGGGGGGGTACGCGCCGGGCGCCCGGATCAGGGGATGACGACCACGGGCCGCTGCGCCCGCCGGGCCAGCCGGCCCGCCACCGAGCCGAAGATGCGGCCCACGAGGCCGTGCGACGAGCCGACCACGATCGCGTCGGCTTCGTACTCCTGCCCGACCTCTTCCAGCTCGTGGCAGATGTCGCCACCGCGCTCCACGAGGATCCAGGGGATCTCCGCCAGATGGTCGGCGCAGGCCAGCTCCAGGCCCAGCACTTCCGTGCGGTGGTCCGGCACGTCCACGAAGACCGGGGGCTCACAGCCCGCCCAGACCGTCGTGGGCAGCCGGTTGGCCACATGGACGATGATCAGGCCCGACGCCGAGCGCCGCGCCATACCGATTGCATACGCCAACGCCCGCTCGCTCGACATCGAGCCGTCGAAGCCGACCACGACACCGTGCCGGAAGGCGGGATCGCAGGAATGGCGTGTCTCTTCCGCCGCTCGGAGGTCCGCCATCGGATCGGCGACCTGCTTGCGGTCCGCGGGTTCGGGGATTTCGTGACCGGCCATGGCTGTCTCGGCGAAGGAGGTCCTTGCGGAGGGGCGGACGGGGAGCGGCGATTGACTTGATCCGGCAGTTGACTGAGCTGGCTTGATCGAGAGGTCGGCCCCATAGTTCAAAGGGGAACAACACGACCGGGAATCATCTTCCCAATGCCTTACCCCAAGAGTACGGCGCCGGTTCCCCGCTGCACAGGGCCCGACGCGGACGGCGGACCCCGGTGACGGGGGTGGCCCCCCGCGACCACACGGGGCGGGGTGCCCCTCGAACGTTCCCCGGAGCATGCCGGAGCGTGGGCCGGATGGCAATGCCCCGGCCTGCCCCCGTACGTACCCCTCGCGGTGACTCACGGGCCCCGCGGCCGTTGTAGTACCTGCCTGCCTGGAGGGAGTACACCGTGCCCGGTCCGTCGAACACTTCAGCCGATCCGGTGAGCGATCTCGTCCGCTGGGCGGCGTTCAGCTGCGCCCTGGTGCCGCTCGTCCTCGTCCTGTGCGGCGCGTCCGCCGCCGGCGCCGCCGGTGCCGCCGTGGGGCTGGCGACGGTGACCTGCGCGTGCCGGGCGCTGCTGCGCCAGTCCGAGCGCACCGCGGCCCGGCCGTCCTCCGACGAGATCGCCCCGCACCGCGGCCGGCACAGCCGTACCGGCACCGGAGCCCACCGGGGCGGGAGGCGCTCCGACGGGCGTACGCCGGAGGAATGACGCGCTCGCAAGCCTGCCCAGGGTCGTTTTCGGCCAACTTCGGGTTGAAGTGCATCCCTTGGCGAAAGTGACCCGCAACCTGGGCCTGAGCTGGGAGGAAAGGACCGCCGGGCATGGTTGTGCCCTACGGCTCACGGGCAGAGGCGGGAGGCGTACTTCCCAGCAGGCCCGACGAGTGGAACGCTTCGTGATCGAATGCTTCGCGCCAAGTTGCCATGTCGACATACGAGCGGGTGGTGAACTTGGCACTCCATCCTCACGGGACGCAGTAGATTCGATCTTGGCAATCACGGCGGGGGAACAGTGCAGGACCGAGAGGGCGAGACGACCGAGGGGGGCTTAAGTGCCATGAGCCAGGACTCCGCTGCCGTACCAGATGCCGCACGCAAGCTCGCCGCCCGACGACGCCGCGAAATAGTCGCGGTGCTCCTCTTCAGTGGCGGCCCGATTTTCGAGAGCTCCATTCCGCTCTCGGTCTTCGGCATCGACCGCCAGGACGCGGGTGTTCCGCGGTACCGACTACTTGTGTGCGCGGGCGAAGACGCGCCTTTGCGCACCACCGGGGGGCTCGAACTGTCGGCCCCCTACGGGCTGGAGGCGATCGCCCGCGCGGGCACGGTCGTCGTACCGGCCTGGCGGTCCATCACACAGGCACCACCACCGGCCGCGCTGGACGCGCTGCGCCGGGCGCACGAAGAAGGGGCCCGCATCGTCGGGCTCTGCACGGGGGCCTTCGTGCTCGCCGCCGCAGGGCTCCTCGACGGCAGGCCCGCGACCACCCACTGGATGTACGCGCCGACGCTCGCCAAGCGTTATCCGTCCGTCCATGTCGATCCCCGCGAGCTCTTCGTCGACGACGGCGACGTGCTGACCAGCGCGGGGACCGCCGCCGGCATCGACCTGTGCCTGCACATCGTCCGTACCGACCACGGGGCGGACGCGGCCAACGCGCTCGCCCGGCGGCTGGTGGTCCCGCCCCGGCGCACCGCGTCGGACCTGGGGCACCAGAGGTACCTGGACAGGTCATTACCGGAGGAGATCGGCGCGGACCCGCTCGCCGAGGTCGTGGCCTGGGCGCTGGAGCACCTCCACGAGCAGTTCGACGTGGAGACGCTGGCGGCCCGCGCGTACATGAGCCGCCGTACCTTCGACCGCCGGTTCCGGTCCCTGACCGGGAGCGCGCCGCTGCAGTGGCTGATCACCCAGCGCGTCCTGCAGGCGCAACGGCTGCTGGAGACCTCGGACTACTCCGTGGACGAGGTCGCCGGACGCTGCGGCTTCCGGTCGCCGGTCGCCTTGCGCGGCCACTTCCGGAGGCAGTTGGGTGCCTCGCCCGCGGCCTACCGCGCGGCCTACCGCGCGCGCCGGCCGCAGAACGGGGTGCCCGAGCAGGCCGGGCGGGCGGACCGGCCGGAGCGCGGTGAGCGGCCGGGTGCCGGTGCGGACCGGTTCGCCGCCGCGGCGGCGGGCCATCTGCAGGGGAGCCACGGCCAGCTGCACCACAGCCAGGCGTCGCACGTGCAAGGGGGTCTCGGTCCCGGCGGTCACACGCAGGGCCACCCCCAGGGCGGGCACGGTCCGGGCGGTCACCCGCAAGGCGGTCACACGCCGGGCGGGCACGGCGGTCCGGGCGGGCACGGGTCGGGCGGCCAGCCGGGGCACAGTACGGCGGGCCACACCCAGCCGGTGCACAGCCAGGCCACCGCGCTCGCGCCCACGGAGCAGGGCAAACCGGAATCCGACGCCTACTCGCCGAGGCTTCCGGAACAGCCCGCCGGACGGCCCGGTGGCCGACCGGTGCTGCCCAGCCAGCGGGAGCGCCCCGTAGGGTGAGACGTATGAACGATCGCATGGTGTGGATCGACTGCGAGATGACCGGGCTCTCGCTGGCGAACGACGCGCTCATCGAGGTGGCCGCCCTGGTCACCGACTCGGAGCTGAATGTCCTGGGCGACGGGGTGGACATCGTGATCCGCCCCCCGGCCGAGGCCCTGACCACCATGCCCGAGGTCGTGCGCCAGATGCACACCTCCTCCGGGCTGCTGGCCGAGCTGGACAGCGGCACCACCCTGGAGGACGCACAGGAACAGGTGCTCCAGTACCTCAAGCAGCACGTACCGGAACCCGGCCGGGCACCCCTGTGCGGCAACTCCGTCGGCACCGACCGGGGCTTCCTGCTCCGCGACATGCCGGAGCTGGAGAGCCACCTGCACTACCGGATCGTGGATGTGTCGTCCGTGAAGGAGCTGGCCCGGCGCTGGTATCCGAGGGCGTACTTCAACAGTCCGGAGAAGAACGGGAACCACCGGGCGCTGGCGGACATCCGTGAATCCATCGCGGAACTCCGCTACTACCGGGAGGCGGTCTTCGTGCCGCAGCCCGGCCCGGACTCGGAGACCGCGAAGGCGATCGCGGCCAGGCACGTCCTGCCCGCGGACCCGGAGTGACGCAGCTCGCTCCCGGCCTCACCGGAAGCCGGGAGCGAGCACCCCTCCGGACCCTGTACACTTTTTCTCAGCCGGTGGGGAACAAGACACCACACAGCACCGGTCATGGTGGGTATAGCTCAGCTGGTAGAGCACCTGGTTGTGGTCCAGGATGTCGCGGGTTCAAGTCCCGTTACTCACCCCAACGAGTAGGGCCCCCGGACGTGAAAGCGTCCGGGGGCCCTAGTCGTTGGTGCGGTGGTCCTCAGTGGCCCTACCGGCCGGGCGGCGGGCACACGGTGCCGGTGCGCGCCGCCCCGCAGGGCCCTGCGGCCCCGGCGGCTCAGTAGCCGACCGTGAAGCGCTCCCCGATGTGCTGCGGCTTCTCGACCTCGTCCAGGAGGGCGACGGCGTAGTCCTCCGCGGAGATCCGGCTGGTGCCGTCCGCGTCCGTGACCAGGTCGTCCAGGGCGGTGCGGTACGTGCCCGTGCGCTCGCCGGGCTCGATCAGCCCGGCCGGGCTCAGGTTGGTCCAGCGCACGTCCGTGACGGTGCGGTAGAAGTCCAGCGCGTCGCCGTGCGCGTGCATGATCTGGAGCAGGAACTCCGGCAGGCCCTCCGCGTCCCAGACCTGCTTGCCGTCGGGCGTGCGCAGCGAGCCGGCGCCGCCCACCGCGATCAGCCGGGGCGCGGCCTCGCCGAGGGTGCGCAGCCCGGCCACCAGGGACTCGGCGGCGGGCTTGATCGTGGCGATGTGGCCGGGGCCGTCGCCCCCGCCCACCGCGCTGACCAGCACGTCCTGACCCTGGGCCGCGGCCGCGACGGAGCCGGGGTCGAGGATGTCGCCGGTGGTCACGGCCAGGTTCGGGTCGGCCTTGGTGATCTTCGCGGGGTCCCGGACGACGGCGGTGACCTGGTGGCCGCGGCGCAGCGCCTCGTCGAGGACGCGGCTGCCGATGGTGCCGTTGGCTCCGAAAATGGCGATCTTGGACATAGCGGTACTCCCTGTGCCCCTGCGGGGCCTGCTGTGGCTTTTCTTTTTCCGTCATCAGCCGCGCTGACGTCTTCTACGCTAGGGGCAGCAACAGGACATACCGGGGTAGGCACGGGACCGCCGATGGTGAAAAAACGACACACTGCACAGGACTCCGGGGAAAGCATCCCGGCGGTCGCGTTCACGGCGCCGGCCGGGCGGCCCGCCGGCGTGGAGGTGCTGACGCTCGCCGAGCTGCGCGGGCGCGCCGACGCCTGCGCCCTCGCCGTACCGCACCGTCCGGACTTCCACCACCTCCTCGTGGTGGACGAGGGGCGGCTCCGGCACACGGTGGACTTCCGAAAGTATGAGCTGTCGGTGAATGACTGGATGTGGGTGCGTCCAGGGCAGGTGCATCACTTCGGCAACCTGTCCGGGGTAGAGGGCCGGCTGGTGCTGTTCGAATCCGGTTTCCTCGATCCGGCGACGGCGGCCGCGGCCCGCCTGGAGGACTGGTTCGGCCCGGCGGTCCACCACCCGGAGGGCGAGCAGGCGCGCGCGGTGGACTGTGCGCTGCGTCACCTCCACGAGGAATTCGGGGCACTGCGGGGGCTGCCTCTGGAGATGCACATCGAGGTGCTGCGGCACCTGCTGGCCGTGCTGGTCCTGCGGGCCTCCCGGCTGTCCGCGCCCGCCGGGGGCCACGAGGCGTGGGGCGGCGCCGGGGCCGTACGGGGTGGAGGCGGCGGACGGGCGGCGGACGGGGACGGCGTCTGCGAGGCGAGCGAGACGTTCCTGCGCTTCCGTGACGCGGTGGAGCGCGGCTTCACCCGCAGCCGCCGCGTCGAGGACTACGCGCGGCAGCTCGGCTACTCGCCCCGCACCCTCTCGCGCGCGACGGCCGCCGCCACTGGGGTGGGCGCGAAGGAGTTCATCGACCGCCGCGTGGTGCTGGAGGCCAAGCGGCTGCTGGCGCACGGCGACCAGACCGCCGCGCGCATCGCCGTACGCCTCGGCTTCGCCGACGCCGCGAACTTCGCCAAGTTCTTCCAGCACCGCACGGGCAGTACGCCGATCTCCTTCCGTACGGAGGCACGCGGCCCGGCGTGACCGGGGGGGAACGGATACGCCGGGCCAAAGGGGGCGTGTCAGGGGGACCAGTGGGAGCGCTCCCAAGGATTGGGGCGGACGGGCCCGCCGTCAAGAGGCGGCATCCAGGCGGCCGACGCGGCAGTTGAGGGAGGAGATTTCGCAACTACGTTGTGAATCATGGGCAGTTGACACTAGCCTCCGAAAAACCAGTGGGAGCGATTCCATTCGTCGCGGGCCGCGTGGGCGGTCTCCGCGTACGCATCCGAGGAGTCGCTCATGCGCAGACCGTACGAGCCGGGCTTCGCACGCCGGCGCTTACGCCTTTACGCCCTGGCGGTGGCCGCGGTGCTCGCCCTTCCGGGCGCGTCGCCGCCCGCCGCCGCCCCGGCCGCCGCTCCCGTGGCGGCGGCGCCACAGCTGCACGTCGCGGGCAACCGCCTCGTCGACCGTGACGGCGCGGCGCACCGCCTGCTCGGGGTGAACCGTTCCGGCGCCGAGTTCGCGTGCGTACAGGGCCACGGCATCTTCGACGGCCCGGCGGACGATGCCTCCGTCGCGGCCATCGCGTCCTGGCGGGCCAACGCCGTCCGCGTCCCGCTGAACGAGGAGTGCTGGCTGGGCACGCCCAACATCGACCCGCGGTACGGGGGCGCCGCCTACACCTCCGCGATCCGCGACTACGTCCGGCGGCTGACCGCCCACGGCCTGACGCCGGTCCTCGAACTGCACTGGAGCAACGGCCGCTACACCGGCCCCTCGGCCGGCTGCGCCGACGAGCACGCGAGCTGCCAGAAGCCCATGCCCGACCGGCGCTACTCCCCCGCCTTCTGGTCCTCGGTCGCCGCCACCTTCAAGAACACGCCCGAGGTGATCTTCGACTTGTTCAACGAGCCGTACCCGGACCGGGCGACGCCGGACACCGAGCGGGCCTGGGCCTGCTGGCGGGACGGCGGCACCTGCCCCGGCATCGGCTACGAGGTCGCCGGCATGCAGACCCTGGTGGACGCCGTACGGGCCACCGGCGCCCGCAACCCCGTCCTGGCGGGCGGCCTGGCGTACGCCAACGATCTCAGCCGGTGGACCGCGTACGCCCCGAAGGACCCGGCGGGCAACCTCGCCGCCGCCTGGCACGCGTACAACTTCAACGCCTGCGCCGACGAGGGCTGCTGGTCGCGCACGCTGGGGCCGGTCGCCGACCGCGTACCGCTGGTCGCGGGCGAGATCGGCGAGAACACCTGCGCCCACGCCTTCTCCGACCGCGTCATGCGGTGGCTGGACGGCCGCGGCGCGTCGTACCTGGGCTGGACCTGGAACACGTGGGACTGCGCCGCGGGGCCCGCGCTGATCCGGGACTACGGGGGGACGCCGACGGCGTACGGGGTGGGGCTGCGGGATCACTTGCGGGCGCTCAGCCGACACGCGGCTTCCTGAACCGGCACGGCACATCACCTCCCCACCGAGGCACGTCGCCTCGCCACCGAGGCACGCCTCCCCACCGAGAAAGGACGACCTGCACATGAGACGCACCGCTGAACAGCTTTCCGCACGACAGCACGGGCGCGACCGCTCCCGGACCGCACGCCACCGCGGCCGTGCCGCCGCGCTCGCGGCCTGTGCGGCGCTGGTCGCCGCCGCGGCCGCCGGCACCTCGCCCGGCACCGCCCAAGCGGCGCCCACCGCCCGCGTCGACAACCCGTACGCGGGTGCCGGGGTCTATGTGAACCCGGAGTGGTCGGCGAAGGCGGCGGCCGAGCCGGGCGGCGGCAAGGTCGCCGGGCAGCCGACCGGCGTCTGGCTCGAACGGATCGCGTCGATCAACGGGACCGGGGGCACGATGGGGCTGCGCGACCACCTGGAGGCCGCCCTGCGGCAGGCGGCGGGCAAGCCGTTCGTCGTCCAGCTGGTGATCTACAACCTGCCGGGCCGGGACTGCTCGGCGCTCGCCTCCAACGGCGAACTGGGCCCGACGGAGATCGACGCGTACAAGACCCGCTACATCGACCCGATCGCGGCCGTCCTCGCCGACCCGAAGTACGCGTCGCTGCGGATCGTGACGACCGTCGAGATCGACTCGCTGCCCAACCTCGTCACCAACACCGGCGGCCGGCCCACCGCCACCCCGCAGTGCGACACCATGCTCGCCAACGGCAACTACATCAAGGGCGTCGGGTACGCGCTCAACAAACTGGGCGCGGTCCCCAACGTCTACAACTACGTGGACGCCGGGCACCACGGCTGGATCGGCTGGGACGACAACTTCGGCGCCTCCGCGCGGCTGCTGCACCAGGCGGCGACGGCCGAGGGCAGCACGGTCGACAAGGTGCACGGGTTCATCACCAACACCGCCAACTACAGCGCGCTCAAGGAGGAGAACTTCGCGATCGGGGACTCCGTGGCGGGCCGGCCGGTGCGGGAGTCGAAGTGGGTGGACTGGAACCGCTACACCGACGAGCTGTCGTTCGCCCAGGCGTTCCGGGAGGAGGCGGTGCGGGCCGGGTTCCGCCCGGACGTGGGCATGCTGATCGACACCTCGCGCAACGGCTGGGGCGGCAGCGCCCGGCCCGCCGGTCCCGGGCCGCGCACGAACGTGGACACGTACGTGGAAGGGGGCCGGTACGACCGCCGTCTGCACGTCGGCAACTGGTGCAACCAGGCGGGCGCCGGGCTGGGCGAGCGTCCGAAGGCGGCACCCGCGGCGGGGATCGACGCGTATGTGTGGATGAAGCCGCCGGGCGAGTCGGACGGGTCGAGCACGGCGATCCCGAACAACGAGGGCAAGGGCTTCGACCGGATGTGCGACCCGACGTATGAGGGCAATCCGCGCAACAACTACCACCGCTCGGGGGCGCTGCCCGATGCGCCGCTGTCCGGGCACTGGTTCCCGGCCCAGTTCCGTGAGCTGCTGAAGAACGCGCATCCGGCGCTGTAGGGGCCGGGCGGCGTAGGGCGGGTACGTACGGAACCGTACGCGGGCGCCCCGCCCTGCGCCGCAGTCACGACGACGCCCGCCGCACCAGCTCCGTCGGGAGTACGAGGTGGGCGCCGGACGGGGGCTCCGGGGCGCGCGGGCCCGGTAGGCCGCTGCTCCCGCTCCTGTGGCCTGTGCCTTCGATGGCCTCGGTGCCCGCGCCCCCGGTGATCTGCTCCATCAGCAGCCGTGCCATCGCCCGCCCCATCTCCTCGATCGGCTGGCGCACGCTGGTCAGCGCGGGGTCCATGTGGCGGGCGATGGCCGAGTCGTCGAAGCCGACCAGGGCCACGTCGTCCGGAATGCGGCGGCCCGCCGCGCGCAACTCCTGCCGGGCGCCCGCGGCCATCACGTCCGAGGCGCAGAAGACGGCGTCCAGCGTGGGGCGGCGGGCGAGGAGTTCGCGCATGGCGCGGCGGCCGCCCTCCTCGGTGAAGTCGCCGTGCGCGACGAGTCCGGGGTCCGCGGGGTGGCCGGCGGCGCGTACGGCCTGCCGGTAGCCGTCGAGGCGGCAGTGGGCCACGTACATGTCGGGCGGTCCGGCGATGGTGGCGACCTGGCGCCTGCCGCGGCCGATGAGGTGCTCCAGCGCGCTCTGGGCGCCGCCGGTGTTGTCGGAGTCCACGAACGGGACCGTTTCCCCGGCTGTGCGACGGCCGTTGAGGACGGTCGGGATCGCCATCCGTTCCAGCAGGTCGGGCAGCGGATCGTCGCCGTGCACCGAGACCAGGAGCACGCCGTCCACGCGGTGCGCGGCGAGGTAGCCGGCGAAGCGGCGCCGCTCCTTGGACGTACGGATGAGGGTCAGCAGCAACTGCATGTCGTGGTCGGCGAGTCCGGCGCTGACGCCGCGGATGATGCCGGAGAAGTACGGTTCGGCGAAGAGCCGGGTCTCGGCCTCCGGAATGACCAGGGCGACCGTGTCGGCGCGGTGGCCCGCCAGGGCGCGGGCGGCGCGGTCGGGTACGTAGCCGAGGTCGGCGACGGCCTGCTGCACCAGGGTGCGGGTGCGTTCGCTGACCCGCGGCGATCCGTTGATCACGCGGGAGACCGTGCCGCGGCCGACGCCCGCGCGCGCGGCGACCTCTTCGAGCGTGGGCCGGCCGCCCCCGCGCCGTCCGCCTGGTGTCATGACCGCCTCCCCCTGCCGCCCTGACCGTACATTCAACAACGGGGCGTGCCACCGGTGTTGGTGCGCTATGCCTTGACACGCCCGCCGCGGAACGGCGACCCTTCACCTCATCACGTCTGGGAGCGCTCCCACAGTACTGGACACGCCACATCCCGCACGCACGGTCGGCAGGGCACCAGGAGGAGACGCCATGCGCACGACGATTCGCGGTACCCGGCACCGAGCGGTGGCCCTGCTGGCCGCCGCGGTACTCGGGGCCGGACTGCTCGGCGGCTGCGCCGAGGACAGCGACCGGCCCGGCGCGGCCGGGTCGCCGGGCGCGGACGCCGGGAAGACCACCCTGACGGTCGGTGTCTTCGGCGTCTTCGGATACAAGCAGGCCGGGCTCTACGACGCGTACATGAAGCTGCACCCGGACATCCGGATCAAAGAGACCTCGATCGAGCGGAACGAGAACTACTACCCGCAGCTGCTCACCCATCTGAGCACGGGCAGCGGGCTGGCCGACATCCAGGCGGTCGAGGTCAACAACATCGCCGAGGTCACCGCGACGCAGGCGGGCAAGCTCGTCGATCTCTCGAAGGCGCCGGGTGTGCGGAAGGCCGACTTCATTCCTTGGAAGTGGGCGCAGGCCACGGACAAGGGCGGCAAGACCGTGGGCCTGGGGACGGACATCGGGCCGATGGCTGTCTGCTACCGCAAGGACCTCTTCGCCAAGGCCGGACTGCCCACCGACCGCAACGCGGTGGCCGCGCTCTGGGCGGGCGACTGGGGGAAGTACCTGGACGTGGGCGAGCGCTACAAGGCCAAGGCCCCGGCGGGCACGGCCTTCGTGGACTCCGCCTCCGGCGTCTACAACGCGGTGATCTCCAGCAGCGCGGAGCGCTATTACGACCGCGACGGCAAGCTGGTCTACAAGGACAGCCCGTCGGTGCGGCAGGCATGGGACGCGGCGATGCGGGCGGCGACGGGCAAACTGACCGCCCGGCTCCAGCAGTTCCAGAAGTCCTGGGACCAGGCGTTCGCCAACGGCCGCTTCGCGACCGTCTCCTGCCCGCCGTGGATGCTCGGCTACATCAAGGAGAAGTCCGGGGACCAGGGCCGCGACGTCTGGGACGTGGCCGCCGCGCCCAAGCCGGGGAACTGGGGCGGCTCCTTCCTGGCCGTACCGGAAGCGGGGCGGCACAAGAGCGAGTCGGTCAAGCTGGCGGCCTGGCTGACCGCGCCCGAGCAGCAGGCGAAGCTCTTCACCAAGCAGGCCAGCTTCCCGAGCGCGCGGGCGGCGTACAGTCTGCCGGCGGTGGCGGGCGCCAAGCACCCGTACTTCGGTGACGCGCCGATCGGCAAGATCTTCGCCGCGGCGGCCGAGGGCATCCCGAACCAGGTGCTCGGCCCGAAGGACCTCACCGTCAACCAGAACATCACCGATGTCGGGGTGCTCCAGGTCGACCAGCAGGGCAAGACGCCCGAGCAGGGCTGGCGGGCCGCGGTCGAGTCGATCGACAACGCGCTGGACCAGTGAGCCGTGGCCGGCCGAACCCCTCGCCCCGCGCCCTCGGCCGCGGCATCGGCCCCCGGCCCGGCGGCCAACGGCTCGCCCGGCCGGGCCGGGGCCGCCTCCGGTCCCGGGCGTACGGGCGGCACGGACAGCCTCGCCGCCGACCGCGCCCGCGCGCGGCGCAGCCGCCGCTACCGCCGGGACCTGCGCTGGAGTCCGTACGCCTTCATCGCCCCCTTCTTCCTCTTCTTCGCCGCCTTCGGGCTCTTCCCCCTGCTCTACACGGGGTGGGCCGCGCTGCACCGCGTGGAGCTGACCGCGCCCACCGACATGGAGTGGGCCGGGCTGCGCAACTTCACCCGGCTGCTCGGCGACGACTTCTTCTGGAACGCGCTGGGCAACACCTTCGTCATCGGGGTGATCTCCACCGTCCCGCAGCTGCTGATGGCGCTGGGCATCGCGCACCTGCTCAACTACCGGCTGCGCGGCTCCACGTTCTTCCGCGTGGCGCTGCTCACCCCCTACGCCACCTCGGTGGCCGCCGCGACGCTCGTGTTCGTGCTGCTCTTCGGGCGGGACTACGGGCTGGTCAACTGGCTGCTGAGCACGGTCGGCGTGGACGGCGTGGACTGGGAGAACGGCTCCGGGAGCGCCAAGCTGGCGGTCTCCACGATCGTCATCTGGCGGTGGACGGGCTACAACGCGCTGATCTACCTCGCCGCCATGCAGGCGATTCCGCACGATCTGTACGAGTCCGCGGCGCTCGACGGGGCCTCGCGGTGGCAGCAGTTCCGGTATGTGACCGTGCCGTCGCTGCGGCCGACGATCCTGTTCACCTGCGTCGTCTCGACGATCGGTGCCATGCAGCTGTTCGGCGAACCGCTGCTGTTCAGTGGCAGCGCCGGAGCCACGGGCGGCGCGGATCACCAGTACCAGACGCTGGGGCTGTATCTGTACGAGCAGGGGTGGGTGAACCTCCATCTCGGCCGGGCCTCGGCCATCGCCTGGACGATGTTCCTGATCCTGCTGGTCGTCGCCGCGGTCAATGCGCTGATCGCCCGCCGGCTGCGGCGGGGCGACTGAGGAGGAGCCATGACAGCCCGACGCGCCGGCCGGCAGTTGCACGGCGGCAAGGTGACCTACGCGGTGCTGATCCTTTTCACCGCGGGCTCGCTCTTCCCGCTGCTGTGGACCGCCGTCGCCGCCTCCCGCAACAACACCCGGCTCGCCCAGACACCGCCGCCGTTCTGGTTCGGCGGGAACCTCCTGAAGAATCTCGGTACGGCCTGGACCGACGCCAACATGGGCACCGCGCTGCTGAACACCACGGTGGTCGCCACGACGGTCGCGGCGGGCACGGTGGTCTTCTCGACGGTGGCCGGGTTCGCGTTCGCCAAGCTGCGCTTCCGGGCGAAGCGGCTGCTGCTGTTGCTCGTCATCGGCACGATGATGGTGCCGCCGCAGCTCGGGGTCGTGCCGCTGTTCATGACCATCGCCGAGCTGGAGTGGACCGACCATCTCCAGGCCGTCATCCTGCCCACGCTGGTCAGCGCCTTCGGCGTCTTCTTCATGCGGCAGTATCTGCTCCGGGCGCTGCCCACCGAGCTGATCGAGGCGGCGCGCACGGACGGCGCGAACAGCTGGCGGGTCGTGTGGCACGTCGTCTTCCCGGCCGCCCGCCCGGCGATGGCCGTCCTCGGGCTGCTCACCTTCGTCCAGGCGTGGAACGACTTCTTCTGGCCGATCATCGCGCTCACCCAGAACGGCAGCCCGACCGTGCAGGTCGCGCTCACCGGCCTGGGCCGCGGCTTCATCCCCGACCAGTCCGTGATCATGGCGGGCGCGCTGCTCGGCACGCTGCCGCTGCTCGTCGCGTTCGTCCTGTTCGGCAAGCAGATCGTCGGGGGGATCATGCAGGGAGCGGTCAAGGGCTGACCGGTGAGCCGCTTCCGCATGCCCTACGGCTCGTACGGGACGCCGTACGGATCTGCGTACGCATCGCCGTACGGGCCGGGCCGCCCCCGTGAACCGCTCGGACCACTTGTGCCAGACGCACCACTCGCGCCACGCGCTCCGCACGGCCCGTGCCGTGCACCGCGCCTTCGTGAACGGGAGTACCGCCATGTCCTGCCCCCTTCGTTTCCCGCCCGGCTTCCTCTGGGGTGCGGCCACCTCCGCCTACCAGGTCGAGGGCGCCGCCCGGGAGGGCGGCCGCACCCCGTCGATCTGGGACACCTTCAGCCACACCCCCGGCAAGGTCGACGGCGGCGACACCGGTGATGTCGCCGTCGACCACTTCCACCGGCGCCACGAGGACGTGGAGCTGATGGCGGCCCTCGGGCTCGGTGCCTACCGCTTCTCCGTCTCCTGGTCACGGGTGCAGCCGACCGGCCGCGGGCCCGCCGTACAGCGCGGGCTCGACTTCTACCGCCGGCTCGTCGACGGCCTGCTCGCCCGCGGCATCCGGCCGGTGCTCACGCTCTACCACTGGGACCTGCCGCAGGAGCTGGAGGCCGACATCCACGGCGGCTCCGCCTCGGGAGGCGGCTGGCCGCACCGGGACACCGCACAGCGCTTCGCCGACTACGCGGCGATCGTGGCGGAGGCGCTCGGCGACCGCGTCGAGTGGTGGACCACTCTCAACGAGCCGTGGTGCAGCGCGTTCCTCGGTTACGGATCAGGGGTGCACGCGCCGGGCCGCAGCGACCCGGTGGCCGCGCTGCGCGCCGCGCATCACCTCAACCTCGCGCACGGGCTCGCCGCCCAGGCGCTGCGCGCCGCGCTGCCCGCCCGCGGCCAGGTGATGATCAGCCTCAACCCGGCCGCCGTACGGGCCCGTTCCGATGCGCCCGAGGACCTGGAGGCTCAGCGGCGGATCGACGCGCTGGCGACGCGTATCTTCACCGGGCCCCTGCTGCGCGGCGCGTATCCCGCCGATCTCCTCGTGGACACCGCGCACCTCACCGACTGGAGCTTCGTCCGCGATGGTGACCTCACCGTCATCAAGCACCCCCTCGACGCGCTGGGCATCAACTACTACACACCCACAGTGGTATCAGCCGGCACTGACAACGCCCCGCCGCCGCGACACGACGGGCACGGTGCCAGTACGCATTCGCCCTGGCCGGGCGCCGACCGGGTGGCGTTCCACCAGCCGCCGGGCGACCGCACGGCGATGGGCTGGTCCGTCGATCCGACCGGCCTGTACGACCTGCTCATGCGGATGCACCGGGAGGCCCCCGGCCTGCCCCTGTACATCACCGAGAACGGCGCGGCGTACGAGGACCGGCCGGACGCCGAGGGCGCGGTGCACGACCCGGAGCGCATCGCCTACCTGCATGCCCATCTCGCCGCCGCGCACCGTGCCCTGACCGAGGGCGCCGACCTGCGCGGGTACTTCCTGTGGTCGTTGATGGACAACTTCGAGTGGGCGTACGGCTACAGCAAGCGCTTCGGCGCCGTACACGTGGACTTCACGACGCAGGCCCGTACGCCCAAGGCGAGTGCCCATTGGTACGCGAACGTGGCGCGCACCAATGAACTGCCCGCCCTGAGCCCTGGAGTGGCCGCTCCGTAAGGCGGCGGGTCCGGCCGTCCCACAGGAGCGGCGGGACACAGCGGTGGGGGGTGGCCGCTGTGTCCCGCCCGGGGGAGGCGGATCGGTTGTGCGCCGGTCAGCCGTGTGCCGGTCAGCCCCGGTACGCGCCGAACGCCTTGGTGAAGTCGAGCGGGCCCTGCGCGATGGAGCTGCACGTCGGCTGCGCGGAGTTCTGCGGGCCGCCCGGGCACGCCTTGTCCCGCGTCGAGGACCACATGGACAGCCAGGCGAGGTGCTTGGACTGAGCGAACGTGACCAGTTCCTTGGCGTCCTCGACCTTGAAGATCTCTTTCTGCACGTCGTTGACACCGATCATCGGGGTCACGGCGACGGCCTTCCAGGCGGCCGCGTCCCCGAGACCGAGCGTCTTCTTGAGCTGGCGCTGGGTGGCGGTGGCGGCCTGGATGGCGTACTTGCCCATGTCGCCGTCGTAGGAGGCGCCGTAGTCCATCGCCATGATGTTGACCGCGGAGATCTTCACGCCGTTCTTCTTGGCGTCGGCGACGAGGTTCACGCCGTCCTGCGTCAGGCCCTCGGGCATGACCGGCAGCGTGAAGGAGACGTCCAGGCCCGGGTGCTTCTTCTGGAGCTGCGCGATGGCCTGCGCCCGTCGGGTGTTGGCGGCGGCGTCCGGCAGCGCGCCGCCCTCGATGTCGAAGTCGACCTTCTTCAGCGCGAACTGGTCGATGACCTTGCCGTACGCGGCGGCCAGCTCGTTCGCCGACTTGCAGGCCAGTCCCAGCTCGGAGCCGTTGGCGCCGCCGAAGGAGACCCGCACGTCGCCGCCGGCCTTGCGCAGCGCGGGGATCTGCTTCGCCACGGCGTCGTCGCCCAGCCCGCCGAAACCGCCCCACTTCGGGGTACAGCCGCCGCCGGATGTGACGAAGGCCAGGTTGAAGGTCTTCACCCCGGTCTTCTTCACGGTGTCGGCCATGTCGTAGGGCGGGTACAGGGACGTGTCGATGTACGGCGAGAAGGCGGCGCCCGCCTTGGCAGCGGCGCCGGCTTCCGGGGCCTTGGTGGCCAGCGCCGAACCGGCGACCGCGAAGCCGCCGCCCGCCGCCAGCGCGGCCGCCGCGACCGTACCGATCAGCTTGGCCTTGCGGCTCTTGCGGCGGCGGTGTGCCGAGGAACTCATGTCGTGCCTGCCTGTTCGTGGGGGGGGACGGAGGTGCTGTGGTGCTGTGGTGCGTCCCGCACGCTAGCGATCAGGAAACGGACAAATGCCGGTTACGGCGCGGCAGATGAAAGGCTTATGACGCTCTTAAGGGACCGAAAGGGAACGGTTAAGCGCGAAGGCCGATCGGTCGCGGAACAGTTCGGCCCCGGCACCTCACTCCGTGCCGGAACCGCCCGCACGCCCCGCCGCCCGGCGGCCCCGCGAACGGCCCAGGCGCCGCCCCAGCCGACGGCGCAGCCGGTGCCCCGTGTGCCGCCGGCGTCCCGCGCGCGCCCTCCGGGCGCCGTCCAGCGCCAGCCACACCCGTACCTCCGTGCCTCCCAGTACGGACCGGCCGAGGCGTACGTCCCCGCCGGTCGACTCCGCCAGCCGCCGCACGATGTCCAGGCCCAGCCCGGTGGACCCGTCCCCGCCGTCCCCGTGGCCGCGCCGCAGGGCCGCGTCCGGGTCGGCGATGCCCGGCCCGGCGTCCGAGACCAGCACGATCACCGCGTCCTCGGCGTTGTGCACGTCCACCGCGAAGGCGGTGCCCTCGGGGGTGTGGCGGAAGACGTTGCCGAGCATCGCGTCCAGCGCGGCGGCCAGATCGGGGCGCGCGACGGGGACGCGTACCGGACGGTCCGCGCCCGCCACCCGCACCGTGCGCCCCTCGTCCTCCGCGAGCGCCGACCAGAAGTCCATGCGCTCCCGGATCACCTCGGCCGCGTCGCAGCCCGCCGCGGCGGCGGCCTGCTGGGCGTGGGCCCGCTGCTGGCGCGCGGTCCGGATGATCTGGTCGACCTCGCGCTCCAGCTGGGCGACCGCCTCGCGGGTCTGCTCGGCCGCCGGGCCCTCGCCGAGCGAGGCGGCGTTCAGGCGCAGCACGGTCAGCGGCGTCCGCAGGCGGTGCGAGAGGTCGGCGGCCAGCTCGCGTTCGTTGGCCAGGAGCTGGACGACCTGGTCCGCCATCGCGTTGAACGCGGCGGCGGCCGAGCGCAGTTCCCTGGGGCCGTCCTCCCGTACGCGGACGCCCAGTTTGCCCTTGCCGAGGTCGTGGGCGGCACCGGCGAGGCGTTCGGCGGGCCGCACCATACGGGTGCCCAGGCGGTCGGCGACGGCGACCGAGCCGACGATCAGCGCCAGGCCGACGCCCGCGAGCAGCGCCCAGGAGGTGCCGACGCCGTTGGTGAGCGCGGCGTCCGGCACGTACACCTCGACCACCGCGATGCCGGAGGCCACGGCGGTGGGCTGGAGCAGCACGGAGCCGCCGGGCGCGGGCGCGATGGAGGCGCGGCCGAGGCCGACGGCGGCCTCGACGTCCGCGGGCCGGGCCCGCCGGGAGCCGATCTCGGCAGGCCGGCCGCCCTTCTCGGCCGGCGGTACGTGTACGCCGATGTACCCGCCGGGCCCGCTCTCCGCGCTGGCGACGGCGCGTTCCAGCTGTGTGTGGTCGGTGGTGATGGCCAGGACGGGGCCGATGGTGGCCGCCTGCCGTTCGGCGTTGGAGAAGGCGCGGTCCTTGGCCATCTCCTTGACGACGAGTCCGAGCGGTACGGCGAATGCCACCACGACCATCACGGTGACCGCCAGACACACCTTGACCAGGGCCCATCTCACGCGACGGGCTCCGGGAAACACTCCGGGAAGTCCCCGGTCCGCGCGGGCGGCTCCGGCGCGTGCGCCGTCCGGCCGCGCTCGCTCCGGGCGCGCGTCACAGCGGGGGCTCCAGTTTCACGCCCACTCCGCGCAGGGTGTGCAGATACCGGGGCTGTGCGGCCGTTTCGCCCAGTTTGCGGCGCAGCCAGGAGAGGTGGACGTCGATGGTCTGGTCGTCGCCGTACGACTGCTGCCAGACCTCGGCGAGCAGTTCCCTGCGGGGCACGACGACGCCCGGGCGGCCCGCGAGGAAGGCGAGCAGGTCGAACTCGCGGCGCGTCAGGTCGAGTGCCGTCCCGTCGAGTTCGGCCTGCCGGCGCAGCGGGTCGATGCTGAGGCCGCCCACCTGGAGTACCCGGGACGGCGGTTCGCCGCCCACGGCGGCACCCCGGGAGCGGCGCAGCACGGCGGCCATCCGGGCGGAGAGGTGTTCCACCGAGAACGGCTTGGTCAGGTAGTCGTCGGCGCCGTCGTTCAGGAGCCGGACGATCTCGGCCTCGTCGTCCCGCGCCGTCGCGATGATCACGGGTACGTCGGTGATTCCGCGCAGCATCTTCAGGGCCTCGGCCCCGTCCAGGTCGGGCAGGCCGAGATCCAGGATGACGACGTCGAAGCCGACGTGGGCCACCTCGCGCAGCGCCTCAAGGGCCGTACCGACGCTGCGTACCGTGTGGGACGCCTCGGTCAGATGGCGGATGAGGGCCGAGCGCACGAACTGGTCGTCCTCGACCACGAGCACACTTGCCATGGGCGGCACCGTACGCCATGAGCGGGCATTTCCTTACGCGAGGTTGACGCGGAAGGCGGCCGCTCCGGCCCTCTTTCGACGGGTCTCGACCGCTGTCCCCGAACCGTCCCGGATCGTCCCGCCCGCACCGGCTATGTCCCGCTCGCACGGGGGCCGTTGACTCCGACGAGCCCCGGCGCGTGGTGCAATATGAGCCGGATGCACAGAGGACTGGTTCACACGGCGGCCTGGACGATGGCGACGGGCGCCGCCGTCACGCTGTCGTGGTTCGGCGTGCACACCGTGCTGGCCGGTACGGCGTACGACCCGCCGCGCGCGCTCCCGCTCTCCGACCACGCGCCGTCCGCACACCCCGAAACCGACGGCGGAGTCTCACCCCGCGCCTCCTCCACGCACCGTCCCAAGCCCTCCGGTTCGCCCTCCGCCCGCCCCGGATCGTCCGGGAAACCGACCGCCCCCTCCAAGGAGTCCGGCGGCAGCGGTTCCGGAAGCGGCGGAAAAGGTACGGGAAGCGGTCCGCACCCGCCCGGCGGCAACATCCCGGCCACCACGAGCGGCACGGTCAAGAGCTTCGACACCGCCGGCGGCCGGGTGGTCCTCGACATGGGCACCAGCTCGGCCGAGCTGGTGTCGGCCACCCCGGACTCGGGCTGGCAGATGCAGGTGTGGCAGCAGAACGAGTGGATCCGGGTCGACTTCACGGGCGGTACGGGGCGTACCTCGGTCTTCTGCACCTGGAACGGCCACCCGCCGCTGGTCCAGACGGACACCCACGCCTGAACCGCGCCGCAGGTTGGCCGCCCTCGTACAGCAGGCTTACTTACTTGAAGACGGCGGGCGGCGGGGACGGCGAGTCCACCGCGGTCGCGTCCGTCACCGGCTGCGCTCCCCCGGTGAAGTCCAGCAGCGCGCGCCCGTGTTCGACGCGGCCCTGCTGCGGGTCGGTCGCGGCGCGCCGGGTCAGCTCGGCGACGGGGAGTTCCCCGGTGGCGGCGAGCAGAACGGCGTTGCCGAAACGCTTGCCTCTCAGGACGGCCGGGTCGGCGGTCAGGCACAGCTCGGGGAAGACCGTACGGACGGTGGCGATCTGCGCCCGTACGAAAGCCAGCGGCGGGCCGTCCGCGAGGTTGGCCGCGTACCAGCCGCCTGGCCGCAGCGCCCGCGCGACCTCTGCCGCGAACTCGGCGCTGGTCAGATGCGCCGGGGTGCGGGCGCCGCGGAACACGTCAGCGATCACGAGGTCCGCCCAGCCGTCCGGGATCTTCGCGAGCCCCGCGCGGGCGTCCGCGCCGCGCACCCTGATCCGCCACGCGCTGTCCAGCGGCAGCTCGCGGCGGACGAGTTGGACCAGCGGCGCGTCGATCTCGACGGCCTGCTGGGTCGAGCGGGGGCGGGTGGCCGCGACGTAGCGCGCCATGGTCAGCGCGCCGCCGCCCAGGTGCACGACCTGGAGGGGGCGGCCGGGCGGCGCGGCGAGGTCGACGATGTGGCCGAGCCGGCGCTGGTACGCGAAGTCCAGGTACGTCGGGTCGTCCAGGTCCACGTGCGACTGCGGGGCGCCGTCGAGGAGCAGCGTCCAGCCGCGCGGCCGGTCGCGGTCGGGGCGCAGCTCGGCAACGCCGCCGTCCACGGTTTCCACCACGGGCTCGGGACCCGTACGGGACCGGCCGCGCCTGCTCTTCGCCATGCTTCCAGTATGCCGCGTATCCGCAGGTCAGAACGGGCCCGCTGGAGAAGGCGGGCTCAGCAGCAGCGGTCGACGGCCTCGATGGTGCGGGCCGCCTCGCCGAGGGCCTCGCGCAGGACGACGGGGTCGGTGGCCGTGCCGCACGCGCCTTCCGGGGACACCAGCCAGTCGGTGCCCGCGACGGGCGGCTCGACGGGGGCGCCGTCGGCGGTCCGCGCGCCGTCCGCGGGCACCTCGCGCCCGTACGTCTGCGTACACGCGCTGCCCGGCAGGTCCCAGCCGTCGGCCGTGCCCGGCGGCACCAGGAAACCGAGGGTGTCGCACGCGCCGTCGTGCAGGACCGGGCCGACGCCGGCGCGCAGCCGCAGGATGTCGACCGCCTCCAGGCCCTGGCGCGCGGGCACGGTCACCAGATCGCAGGTCCGCGGCGCCTCGGGGAGCAGACCGAGCTCCGCGGAGGGCCAGCGCCGGTCCGCGGCGGGTGAACCGTGCCCCGGCGCACGGCCGTTCGGGTGCGCCGCGCGGCCGGAGCGCGCGCTGCCGCCGTGCGCCGCACCGGCGGCTCCCGGCTCGCCGCCGACGGCAGTCCTGACCTTGGCCACGCCGGTCTCCCGCACGCCAACCCCTCCTCCGCACACGCCGCTCCCTTTACGTCCTGTTCAACGTCCGGACACGTCAACGGCTACGGCGGCAGGACACCGCAATGAATGGCACTTCATGGCGGATCGTGCGTGAGATATCTGGTTTGTAGCCAAACTCTGCGTGTCGGCGAGGTCACAGCTAGTACGGTTCGTTCCGCCGCACCGCCAGGCCGCGGCACCCGCCACGGAGATGGCACGGAGGGTCTGCCATGGCGCCGCAGCCAGCGGGACCAGCGTCGTCCCCGCACGTCCCCGCACAGCCGAACCACGCCTTCCGGCAGTTGCGCGGACGGCTCTCACCGGGCGAGTTCGCGGCGTCGGTGCGCCGCGCCGCCCGCGAGATCGGGGAACAGGTCGCGTGCGACGCCCGCTACGTGGGCCGCGTCGAGGCCGGGGAGATCCGCTGCCCGAACTACGCCTACGAGCGGGTGTTCCGCCACATGTTCCCCGGGCTCACGCTCGCGGACCTGGGGTTCGCGCCGCGGGAGACGGTGCGCGGGCGGCGGGCCCGTACGGCCGCGGACGGCGGCGTACCGGCGACCGGCGGCCCTTCGGGTGCCGGGCCCGGACCCGTCGCCTCTGATATGTGCACCGATACCGGCAAGGAGAGCGACGTGCAGCGTCGCACGTTCATCACCGGCGGCCCGGCCGCCGCCCTGGGGCTCACCGCGCTGCCCCCGTTCGCCCCGGAGGCCGCCGCCGTCCCCCGCCGCGTATCGTCCGCCCGCCCGGCGGACGGACCCGGGCGGGCCGGTGAGGCCGAGGCCGCGTCGGTCGAGGAGGCGGTGCGCCGCATCCGGCTGCTGGACGACCGGCACGGCGGCGAGGGCCTGTACCGGCGCGCGGCGCAGCCGCTGCGCACCGCGTACGAACTGCTGGACGCCGAGGTGTTCCGCCGGTCCGTGAGCGACCGTCTGCACGCGGGCGCGGGCGAGCTGGCCATCTCCGTCGGCTGGCTGGCGCACGACTCGGGCCGGTTCGGCGACGCCCGGTCGCACTACGCCGAAGCGCTGGCCACCGCCCGGGTCGCCGGTGACGCGGCCCTGGAGGCGCACGCCTTCTGCAACACCTCCTTCCTGGCGCGCGACGCGCACCGCCCCCGGGAGGCCGTCCGCGCGGCGCAGGCCGGGCAACTGGCCGCCCGGGGCCTCGGATCGCCGCGCCTGCGGTCGCTCCTGGCGCTGCGCGAGGCGGGCGGCTGGGCGGGCCTGGGCGACCGCCGCAGCTGTGAGCAGGCACTGCTGCGGGCTCAGCGGCTCTTCGCCGAGGGGCCGTCCGACGACGATCCCGAGTGGATGTCGTTCTACGGGGAGGCGGAGCTGGCGGGCCTGGAGGCGCAGTGCTGGTCGGCGCTGGGCGAGCAGGAGCGCGCGGCGCCGCTCGCGCGCCGGGCCGTGGCTCTCCAGGACGCGCACTTCACGCGCAACATCGCCTTGTTCACCGCGGAGCTGGCGGGGGACCTGGCGCTCAGCCGGGCGCCCGAGGAGGCCGCGGCGGCCGGGACGCGGGTCCTGGTGCTCCTGGAGGACGTCCGATCGGCCCGTATCCGGACGATGCTGGACGCAACGGCGCGGGCGCTGCGGCCGTACCGCGGCGGTACGGGAAGCGCGGCCGACCAGGTGGCGGCCTTCCTGGACCAGCACGCGGCCGCCCGGCCGCAGGCTTCCCGGAAGCCGGGCCGGCAGGGGGCGCGGCGGGCGGACGGCGCGCTGCCGGAGCAGCGGGGGGATGGTGCGGCCGGGGCGTACACGGCTTGAGGGCGGGGCGTACGGCGTAGCAACCGCGCCGCGGCGTCGGCCGCGCTCCGGCGCAAGCGCCACCTCTGCCGTCGGCCTTGCCCTGGCTGTCGGCCCCGCCCCGGCGGATCGGCCCGAGTGGCCAGGCCCCGGCCGACCAGACCGGCCCGGACGGCCAAGCTGACCCAAGTGGCCAGGCCCCGGACAACCAGACCGGCCCGAACAACCAGGCCGGCCCAGGTGCCCAGGTCAGCCCAGGTGACCGGTGTCGTTCCAGCGCTCGATCGCCGGTTCCCCGTATGCCCAGCCCAGCACCGACAGGGACGTCGGCTCCAGGCGGATGCGGGCGGCGAAGGAGACGTCCAGGCCGAGCCAGCGGGCGCCCAGGGAGCGCAGGATGTGGCCGTGCGCGAAGACCAGCACGTCGCGGTCGGCCGAGCGCGCCCACGCCACGACCTCGTCGGCCCGCGCCGCGACCTCGGCCAGCGTCTCGCCCTCGGGGACGCCGTCGCGCCAGATGAACCAGTCCGGGCGGCCCGCCTTGATCTCGGCGGGCGTCAGGCCCTCGTACGCGCCGTAGTCGACCTCCATCAGCGCGTCCCAGTCCTGCGCCCGGTCGCCGAAGCCGGCCAGCTCGCAGGTCTCCTTGGCGCGCACCAGGGGGCTGGTGCGGACCTCGACGTCCGGCAGGCCGTTCCACGGGGCGCGGTGCAGCCGCTCGCCCAGGAGCTTGGCGCCGCGGCGGCCCTCCTCCAGGAGCGGAATGTCCGTACGGCCGGTGTGCTTGCCGGACAGGGACCACTCCGTCTGCCCGTGCCGGGCCAGCAGAATGCGCGGTGCCATGGGGAATACCTCTGGCCGATCGCTCGGCTCTTCCATGCTCGGAGCCCCATCGGAGCTCGGTTTTGCTCGACTGTCGCCCGACTCTCGTCGCGCTTGTGACCGACTTCTGCCGCGCTGAGCCCGGCTCCTGTCGTTTTCCGACGCTGTCCGTCCGTTCCATCATCGCGCACCGGCCCGCGGTGCCGGACTCGGCCCCTCCCGTTCCGCGGCACCGAGCTATACAGCGTACGGTGGAGGGTCGGCGCTTTCGCGCCGGCGGGTGCCGCAGCGCACCGCGCACCCCTCGCACCAGGCCCGGTGACCGCTCCGCCACGGGCCACGCACGTTGGAGAACGACCAGGATGGACGCCGTAGCGCGCCGCACCGCGGCAGCCGGCAGCCGGCCGCGGTGGTGGACGGAACTGCCACTGCTCGCCCTCGTGTACGCGGCCTACTCCGCGGGCCGGCTCGTGGCCCGGGGTGACGCGCACGCCGCCGCCGGGCACGGAGAGACGATTCTGCGGTGGGAGGAGCTGCTGCGGATCGATCCGGAGCGCGCGCTGAACCGTCTCTTCACCGCCACACCCGCCCTCGGCATACCCGCCGACTTCGCGTACGCCTCGCTGCACTACCTGGTCACGCCCGCCGTCCTGATATGGCTGTGGCACCGGCGTCCCACGCACTACCGGACGCTGCGGACGTGGCTCATGCTGGCCACGCTCATCGGGCTGATCGGTTTCACGCTGCTGCCGACCGCGCCGCCGCGCCTGCTGGACACGGGCAGCGGGTTCGCGGACACCATGGCGCGGTTCTCCTCGTACGGCTGGTGGGGCGGCGACGCGAGCGCGCCGCGCGGGCTCGGCGGCATGACGAACCAGTTCGCGGCGATGCCCAGCCTCCACGTGGGATGGGCGCTGTGGTGCGCAGTGGTCCTGTGGAAGCACGGCCGGTCGCGGGCGACGCGGGCTCTCGCGGTGGCGTATCCGCTGGTCATCGTGCTGGTGGTGATGGGTACGGCCAACCACTACCTGCTCGACGCGCTCGCCGGTACGGCCGTGATGGGACTGGGCCTGCTGCTGACACGCCCGGCGCTGCGGCTCGCGGAACGGGTGCGCGGGGCGGCGACGGGCTCGGCGCGGCCGGGCGTGGGTTCCGTCACGGTGACCGGCGCGACGGGACCTGGCATGAGTTCCGGTGCGGGTGGCGTGACCGGCCTCGTGGCTGCCGGGGCGGCGGATGCCGTGGGCGGCTCCGTGGCGGCCGGGGCGGCGGGCACGCCCGCGAATGTCAGTGGCGGATGCGAGACTTCCGCGGGTGAACGTATTCCGCGACAGCCGACCCGCCGCGGCCGACCGACCGCCGCGGCAGCCGCCTCCGCTGCCGCAGCCGACGACGGGGCTGCGACAGCGGCTCAGTGAGCTGCGCGGCCCCGGCGTGCGGCCGCGGCCGCTGGACGCCCGGGCGCTCGCCGCGCTGGCCGCCAACCCGGGCTGCCGCCGCCGCTCCCTGCTGGACGGCGCCGGGGTCGACAAGGCGGCGCTCGCGGGCGCCCTCGGTTCCCCCGCGCCCTTCGGGCAGTCGCAGTTCGCCCTGGCCCGGGGCAATTCGTTCGAGGCCCGCGTGAAGGCGGACGACGGCGCCGATCTGATGCGCCTGCTGCACGAGCGGATGGACGCCGGCGCGGCGCCGCCCGAGCCCGGCGCGGTCGCTGTCCCCGACCTGTCCGCCGCCGGCCCCGAGGGGCGTGCCGCCCGTACGGCCCTGGCGCTGCGCGAGGCCACCACCGCCGGTGGCTGGACCCTCCTGGACCACCCGATGCTCACCCTGGAGGTGGCCGGGTCGCCCGCCTATCTGGAGCCGGACGCGGTCGTGGTGCATCCGGACGGCGGCTGGACGGTCGTGGAGATCAAGTCCTTCCCGATGATCGACGGCGCCGCCGACCCGGCCAAGGTGGGCGCCGCCGCCCGGCAGGCCGCGGTGTACGTCCTCGCGCTGGAGCGGGTGGCCGCCCAGGTGGCCGCCGCCACCGGCCGTACGGTGCCGGTGCGCGACCGGGTGCTGCTGGTCTGCCCGAAGGACTTCGCGAACCTGCCCGCCGCCGAGGCCGTCGACGTCCGCAAACAACTGGCGACGACCAGGCGCCAGTTGCAGCGCCTCACGAAGGTCGAGGAGATCGCCGGGCAGCTCCCGCCCGGCACCACCTTCGACCTGCGGCTCGCGGACGACGGCAAGACGGTGACGCGGTCCGCCGAGGAGCTGGCCGAGGCGGTGGAGGCGGTCGACGCGGCGTACGCGCCGGAGTGCCTGTCTGCCTGCGAGCTGGCCTTCCACTGCCGTGGCCGGTCCCGCGCCGCGGGCGCCGTGGAGACACTGGGCCGCGGGGTGCGCGGTGAGCTGGGCGGGTTGCGTACGGTCGCGGAGGTGTTGGAGGCGGCGCGTACGGAGCGCGCGGAGGACGGTACGGAGGACGGCCGTACGGGCGATGGCCGTACGGGTGATGGCCTTACGGGCGCGGGCAGCCGGGCGCGTACGGACTGCGGGGCAGCCGCGGACGGCCGGGCGCGTACGGACTGCGGGGCAGCCGCGGACGGCCGGGCGCGTACGGACGCCCCGACGGGCCCGTACGGCCGGGCAGGCGCGGACGGCCACCCGGATACGGACCTCTCCCCCGACGCCCCCGCCGCCGAGGCCCTGCGCCGCGCGGCCACCCTCCGCGCCGAAGCCCTGGCCGCGGCGCGCCGTGCGCAGGCGTCTGCACAGCCGGAGGAGGCCCCATGTCGTTGATCGAAGTGCTCGCCAGGATGGAGGCCGTGGCGGCGGGCCGCGCGCAGCCGCTGGCCACGGTCCGCCACCGCCACCTCTCCGAACGGCCGCTGGTCTTCGTCCCGTTGACCACCGCCGGTGAGGCGGGCGCGCCGCTGGGCGCGCTGGTCGGTACGGACCGCGAGAAGCCGCTGCTGCTCGCCGTGCCCCAGCCGCGCGACCGTGACCTGCGGTTCGCCTTCCTCGCCGAACTGGCAGAGACCGTCCTGCCGTATGTGGACGGGTACGCGGACACCGTCGAGATGGAGGAGCGCAAGGAGACCGACCCGGAGACCGGCAAGAAGGTTCCGGTCGAGGTCGAGCTGTGCGCGGACGCGCCGCAGGTGATCGTGCCGAGTGCGGCGGGCGTGGAGTACGTACGCCTGCTGGGCCGGTCCATGCGCTTCCGGCGGACCGCCGAGCAGGAGCCGGACACCCCGCATCCGGCGCCGCCCCATGTGCCGCTGCTCGGCCGCTGGTTCACGCACTTCGGCGAGCGGGCCCGGGTGCCGGGCGCGAGCCTGCTGCTGCCGATGACCGGGCTGCTCGCCCGGCACTGGGCGACCGGCCAGAGCAACCTGGAGGACCAGCACCTCGGCGCGCTGCTGGCCTGGATAGACCCGCCGGAGGGCGAGCACGGCGCGGCGGCCGCCGAGCGCGCCGAGACCGCGCGGGACGCGGCCGGCCAGCTGCTGTGCCCGCCGGCCGGCCCCGCCACGGACCCGGCCTTCGACAACAAGCGCCTCGCCCCTGCGATGGCCCGTTACGACGCCGGGCTGCCCGGTGCCGAGGACGAGATCCGCGACCTGGTGGAGAGCCAGTTGCGCCCCGCCTGGGACGCCGTGTGGCGGGGCATCGACCTGCTGCGGGCCCTGCCGGAGGGCGCCCGGGTGGCCGACCGCTGGAAGCGCGACCGCTGGTCGTACACCTCCCACCGCGACCGGGTACGGGCCGGTGAACCGCCGCAGCCCAAGCGGGACGACGCGATCACGGCCGCGCAGAAACTGTCCTCCCGGGAGACCGCCCAGGCGCAGCTGGACGCGCAGGAGGCGCTGGACGACCCGCTGGTCATGGCGGCGCGGCGGCTCGCGGGAGAGGCCCTGGTGGGCGAGGTGACCGGGGTCGAGATGGCGTATTCGCAGGGCAAGCGGCCGATGCCGCGCCCGCTGGTGACCCTGTGGACGGACGACCGGCCGCAGCTGGCCGAGGGCGGCAAGCTGTACCGCCCGCTGCCGGACGGGAAGAGCCAGCCCGCCGAGTTCGTCGCGTACACCACGGACGGCCCGTCCGGTCTGGTCGTGCGGCTGACCGGCGGGATGGGGCGCGGCAAGACCCCGGAGCCCGGGTCGGTGCCCGAGCCCGGCGACCGGGTGTGCTGGACCTTGTTCGAACACCAGCCGCGGGGCGGTCCGGAGCTGCCCGACCCCGAGGACACGCCGTGGACGCACGGCGGCCCGCCCGCCGCCGACGACCTGCCCGTCGACCTGCCCGATCCCGTCACCGCGGAGGACTTCCTGTGACCGAGGCCCCTTCCGCCTCCCCCGAGGTGCCCGCCGCCCGGCGGGCGGACGGCGCGGCGCCCTTCGATCCCGGCGCGGCGGCGGCCGAGGCCACCGAAGCGATCGTGCACAGCACGCTGCACGGCACGCACCGCGGCGTCGTCGTGGACTCGCCGCCCGGCGCGGGCAAGTCCACGCTGGTGGTACGGGCGGCCCGCGAACTGGCCGCTGCCGGACGCCCGTTGATGATCGTCGCGCAGACCAACGCGCAGGTGGACGACCTCGTCCTGCGCATCGCCGAGAAGGACCCGGAACTGCCGGTGGGGCGGCTGCACAGCAGCGAGCCAGGCGCCTTCGACCCGGCGCTCGCGGAGCTGCCCGCCGTCCGTACGTCCGCCAAGATCGCCGACCTGGCCGGGCTGGACATCGTCGTCTCGACGGCCGCCAAATGGGCGTACACGAAGGTCGACGAGCCGTGGCAGCACGCCATCGTGGACGAGGCGTACCAGATGCGCTCGGACGCGCTGCTCGCCGTCGGCGGGCTGTTCGAACGGGCGCTGTTCGTGGGCGACCCGGGGCAGCTGGACCCGTTCAGCGTGGTGGGCGCCGACCAGTGGGCCGGGCTGGCCTACGACCCGTCGGCCAGCGCCGTGACCACCCTGCTGGCGCACAACCCCGGCCTGCCGCAGCACCGGCTGCCGGTGTCGTGGCGGCTGCCCGCCTCCGCCGCGCGGCTGGTCTCCGACGCGTTCTACCCGTACACGCCGTTCCGCAGCGGCACGGACCACGGTGACCGCCGGCTCGCCTTCGGGGTGCCCTCGGACGGTTCGGGCGTGGACCGCGTCCTGGACGAGGCCGCCGAGTCCGGCTGGGGCCTGCTCGAACTGCCCGCCCGGCACACCCCGCGCACCGACCCGGAGGCGGTACACGCCATCGCGCAGGTGGTACGGCGGCTGCTGGACCGGGGCGGCGCGGCGACCAGCGAGCGCTCCCCCGACCCCGCACCGCTGACCGCCGACCGGATCGCGGTCGGCACGGCGCACCGCGACCAGGCCGCGGCGGTACGGACCGCGCTGGCCGGACTCGGCGTCAGCGGCGTGGCGGTGGACACCGCCAACCGCCTCCAGGGCCGGGAGTTCGACGTCACGGTCTTCCTCCACCCGCTCTCCGGCCGCCCCGACGCGACCGCCTTCCACCTGGAGACCGGCCGCCTGTGCGTCCTCGCCTCCCGCCACCGGCACGCCTGCATCGTCGTCTGCCGCGCGGGCGTCGCGGACCTGCTGGACGAACACCCGTCGGCGGAACCGGTCCAACTGGGCGTCACGGTCAAATTCCCGGACGGCTGGGAGGCGAACCATGCGGTGCTGGCGCACCTGAACGAGCATCGGGTGGTCTGGCGACCCTGACCGCCCCTCTGAACCCGTCCGACCCGCGAACAGCGTCGCCCCGCCCACGCACCGGACGGAGCCCGGCACGCCACCGGAGACGGCCGATGGCCACAGCCCCGGACGGCTGGGAGGCGAACCACGCGGTGCTCGCGCACCTGAACGAGCACCGGGTGGCGTGGCGCACCTGACTTCGCTCCAGCCTCTGCGTGGCGGCCGTGTCCCCGGGGGCGCTCGCCCCTCGGCGCGGCGCACTTTCGCCCTCGGGCGCGGCGTACGGTCGTACGGTGGCAGGGCGAGGCGCATCGTCGGGCGCGCGCCGAGTGACGCGCCCTGCCCGGCCGGACGGGCGCACCCCCAGGCGCACTTGCGCGGCGCGGGACAATGGAACGCGGCACACGATCCAGGAGGTACGTACATGTCCGAGCCGCAACCGGCTCCCGACCCGCGCGGGACGGCCCCGGCGCCCCGGCGCCTGAAACCGGCTCCGCTGCTCTTCGAGCCTCCGGAGGCCACGTCCGACCCCGAGCACTTCTTCGACCTGGAGTCCATCGAGGACCCCAAGGAGCTGCTCGCCCGCGCTACGGAGCTGACGCTCGCCTTCCGCGCGGCGGCGGACCGGGCCACGGAGTTCCAGGCGATGGCGGCGGCCCAGCTCGCCGACCCCAAGCGCTTCGACCGGCTGCCGCTCGCCGTGATCGCGGAGCGCGCCGACTGGACCGAGGACTACGCCGCGAAGATGGTCGAGTTCGGCCGCGGCCTGCTGCGCAGCAGCGGCGACAACCGCCTGGAGCCCAGGGACTGAGGGCCGGGGGCGGCGGGTCGGCGGGGCTGGGGGCCGGTGTCCGACCGGGACCTGGGGCCGGGGTCGGGGACCGGTATCCGACCAGGACCTGGAGCCGGGGCCGGGGACCAGCACTCGACCGGGACCTGGGGCCAGGGCCGGGGAGTGGTACAGGCCTGGAACCGGGACCCGGGACCCGCACTCGCGCGGGACTTGGAACCGGGACTCGACCGGCACAAAGA